>JACPYM010000023.1 GCA_016196035.1 Acidobacteriota bacterium
GCGGCGCAAGTATGAAGATGCCTACAAACAACAGGCCCTGGATTTGCTGCGGCTCGGCCAATCGGTGCCGACCGTCGCCCACGCCTTGGGGGTCGGGGAGGGCGTGCTCTACAAATGGAAGCAGGCGCAACGGCCGGCCGCGCTTGACCAGGAGTTGGAGCAACTGCGGCAGAAGCTCAAGCAGGTCGAGACCGAGCGGGACAGCTTAAAAAAAGCCTTGAGCATTTTTTGCCGTTCGACGTGAGCCAGGTCTACCAAGTGATCGCCACACAAGCCGCGGCTTTTGCGGTCGCCGATCTTTGGCAAAGCTTGGGGGTGAGCCGCCGCGGTTACTATGCTTGGCGGCAGCGCACGCCCGTGGTTGATCCGCTGACACCGCCGGTGCGCCAGGTGTTTCAGCGCCACGCGCGGCGTTATGGCGTGCGGCGCGTGACGGCGGAGTTGCAAGCGCAGGGCCACGCGATTGGGCGGCGGCGCGTGCGCCGGATGCTGCGGGCTGAGCAATTGCACGCGCTTCAACCCAAAAGCTTTGTGCCACGCACGACGGACTCACGCCACGGCGGGCGGCTGAGTCCGCCTCTGCTGGCGGGGCTAACGGACTCACGCCACGGCCAGGCGTTCGTAAGCGACCTCACGTACTGGCCGCTGCAAAATGGGGGCTGGGCCTTCCTGGCGACCGCGGGTCCTCTTGGCCGCCTGCGGCTGCCAACAGAGTCTGAGCCGCGCGGGCGAGACCTATGACAATGCGGTTGCCGAAAGCCTTTTCTCACGCTACAAAGCGGAGTTGCTGGAAGGCGGGGCCTTCCGCGACTTGGAGGAAGCACAACTGGAAACCTGCGCTTACATTGAAGGTTACTACAACCCCATCCGCCGTCACTCGGCGCTGGGTTATCTGAGCCCGGACGAATTCGCACGGGCTTATTTTCAAAGAGCGCAAACTGAACCGCGCCCTAACCAAAAAAGGATCGAGCGCTAAGAGAATTTGGTGTCCACGAAAACGTGACCACCTCAAACAATTACTTCTCGGAAGCAGCCTCGCCTGTAAAAAAAGCGTAGGCGAGAGTGAAATAACGGTGTTAATTGAAAAACGTGTTCCTAGTTTTGATCCACGCGCCAGTTCTGACTCTGCGGCGGAGCGCTTTCGGCAGCTGGTTTTTAATGGCCTCACCCGTAAGGGAGGCAACTTTGAGCCAATACCTGATTTAGCCGAGAGTTTCGAGTGCTCTCCTGATAATAAGGTTTTTACTTTTAAGTTACGCGACAAAATCAAATTTCATGACGGACGTTCCTTTTCTTCATTGGATGTCAAATACACCTTTGAAACTATGTTAAAAGATAAAAGTTTAATCAAAGGAGCTTCATTTGATCAAGATTTGTCGGCCATAGAGGTAGTTGACCCATTAACGATTCGCTTTCATTGTCGAAATCCATTTCCAAGCCTTCCAAACGATTTAATTGCAGTCGGTATTATTCCTGAAGGAACGTCTGGGCAGCAAGCTAAGCTGCCAGTAGGTACTGGCCCATTCAAATTTGATAGCTATATTGAAGAGCAAGAGATTGTCTTAAAAGCCAACGATCAATACTTTGAAGGCCGCCCAGCATTTGATCGGCTACGTATCAAAATTGTCCCTGATAACAGTACCCGCGAAGGGGAATTGCGAAAAGGCTCAGCAGATCTTGCCATAAACGCGGATCTCGACCCCGTTACTATTGAGTCACTGCAAAAAGCTTCGGGGCTAAAAGTGATCATAATAGATGGCACTAACTTAGCTCACCTAGGAATTAATCTGCTTGACCCTATTTTGAAGGACCAGCGCGTGCGCCAGGCTATTGCCTACGCGATTGACCGAGAAACTATCATTCGTGAAGTTTTTCGTGGGCAAGCAAAGCCCGCCGCAAGCTTGTTGCCAGTTACGCAATGGGCTTATGAGCAAAGCACACATGCCTATACACATGACGTGGCCCGAGCAACCCAGTTACTTGACGAAGCTGGTTATATATCTGTCAATGGTCAGCCTAGGCTTAAATTGACGCTCAAAACCTCAACTCTGTCCATTGCGCGTAAGGTTGGTGAAATTTTACAAGCACAACTTAAACAAGCTGGCATTAGCCTCGACTTGCAATCGCTAGAGCGACAGAAGCTGACCCAAGATATGACCGACGGCAATTTTCAGCTTTACTACAACATTATGGTAGGCGGTAATCAAAGTACTGACATGTTCCGCTTTGTGTATCATTCGCGTTCGATTCCGCCAAATGGTCAAAATCGGTCGCGTTATAAGAATCCGCAAGTTGACAAATTGATTGATGAAGCACAGACAGCAACGCGTGAGCGTCGCCAACAAATCTTTTCACAAATTCAAAAAACACTGGCGGACGAATTACCCCAAATTTACCTTTGGTATCAATCTGGCGTTATTGTGGAGAGCGAGCGTCTGTCCGAAATTAAACCTGACCCTTCTGGAGACTGGCGTATTGTAAGTCAGTTGAAAATATTGAAATGAGGCAAAACAATGGGGAAAAAGCTTAGCGGTAAATGGGCGGTTTACGTGGGGCTTGAGAAGCTCGGGCGCTTGGCGACTATTGCAGCGGATGGGATGCCACATAATACACCAGTTTACTACGCTCTTCTTGATGGTGAGATTTTCATTGGCACTCAACGCGGGCGTAAGAAGTTTCGCAACTTGCAACAGAACCCCAATGTTTGCCTTACCATTGATTCAACAGAGCAGCCCTATAGGGGAATCATGATTCAAGGCCAAGCTGAAATCATTACTGACGAGTTGCAGCATACCAGATTTCGGGAAGCCATCATTCATCGTTACTATGGCTCGTCCGACAACCCTGCCTGGCAATATGTGCAAAGCCTCGGTGCCTCGGTGGTATTCAAAATCAATGCCGGGAAGATTTACACCTGGGATTTTTCTCCAAACTAGATTCTTGCAGAAATTAGTATCAAAAGCTTGACGCCGACAGTTGCGAACCATATAGTTCGACCCTCAAACAAAGAATTTATGTTCGACAGTGGATGATGCGAAAGATTGATCTGACTAATTTTCAGATAGCCCGAAGTGAAACTGCGCGCCACATTAACCGTCGTGTTATGCTTAACCTAATCAGGCAGCATCAACCCGTCTCACGGGCTGATTTGGCGCGTCATTCGGGATTGCAGCGCAGTACGGTCTCCATCATTACTGAGCAATTAATCAAAGAACGGTGGGTTACTGAAGGTGCTATTGGCCACGCTTTACGGGGACGCAAACCGCGGTTCTTACATCTAAATAAAGAACGCGTTGGAATCTTCGGGGTCAATATTCGACCCGCCACGACAACGTTCGGCTTGGCTAACTTGGATGCGCATTTTCTTATGCAAGAGTCTATGCCAACGCTGGCAGACTCTCAGCAATTCATTAATGAATTGGGTAAGCGCATACGTCATGTGCTTCAGTCACATCCCGAAATTTCATACGAAGGCATAGGCGTGAGTTTACCTGGTCGAGTGAACTTGGCCACCCAGCAATTGGTCTTTGCTCCCAACTTAGGCTGGGGAACGGTTGATTTGAAAAAAGAGTTGGAATCGGCGACAGGCCTTCCGGTTGAATTGGAAAATGCTGCTAACGCGTGTGCCTTGGCTGAAATTTGGTTCGGTCATCATTCAGACCAAGTACAAGATCTAATTGCCGTCACAGTTTCTGAGGGAATTGGAGCTGGTATCATGGTTAATGGGCAGCTATTACTTGGTTCAAATGGCGCGGCTGGCGAATTTGGGCATGTTACCCTTATCGAAGATGGCTTAACCTGTCGCTGTGGCAATCGCGGCTGCTGGGAAATGTATGCGTCCAACTCTGCTGCCATACGTTATTACATGCAAGCCAATTCCCGTCCGCGCAATGGTAAAGCACACCTTGCTGATGTTGAAACAGTACCAACATTTGAAGACATTTTACGATTAGCTGAGCATGGCGCCCCTAAGGCGATCCAGGCGCTGGAAACAATGGCGAGGCATATCGGTATGGGACTCGCCATCTTAGTGACGGGATTAGCTCCAGATGCAATTGTTGTCGTCGGAGAGATAACACGCGCCTGGCAGCAAGTTGGCCCAATTATCGAAACGGAAATCAAACGGCGTTGTTTTACACACGCCAAGTTGCGTCTTCACCCAACCGATCCTGCCAGTCAGCCACGACTGAGAGGAACAATTGCCTTGGTTTTACAGAAGCATTTTGGGGCACCGTCTGTAGCTTGATTGATGATCCCTCAAAGCTTCTTTGACAAAAAGCCGTTAACCCACGGCATTTACTCGCTCTACCATTTCTAAGTGGGTTGAGTTTAGCCCGGTCTTTACCAAGACCGGGAAAGGGTATGCTTTGACACCGGGGTCGCCGCGAAACTTCTATCAGAAGACATTGATTGTGGTAACGCAGCGGCTCCGGTTTTGTTACAGCAACACTTACCCGATCTTGAAGGGCCAAGCTAAGGTCAACCAAACTGATTTCACCAGAGCGATGGATGTTGGCTATTTTGTTGCAGAGGCAAACTAATCAATTAACCTGCTGCTGCAAAAGCGCCTAAACAACAATTCAATTGCTGGTAGAAACACATTCCATACGAAGGGATGAAAAGAAGGCTGGCAGTACCGCTGACCGGCAAGCCAAAAAACGTCAAGATGAATAATCTGGGATGAATAATCAGGTTGGAGGCAACTGATTCATCGCCATTCCACCGTTCTGGAAGGAGAAAATGATGAAGATGCAATGGCAAAAGATGTTGTTTTTGATGGTTGCTTTGTCTTGCCTGGCCAAGGCGCAGGTTCTTTATGGCTCGCTCACAGGCAACATCACAGACCCGGCCGGAGCGGTCGTGGCAGGCGCCAAAATTGATGTATTGAATATCAGTACCGGTGTCTCACAAAGCGCAAGTACTGATGAGCGAGGCAGTTTTCAGTTCAATAACCTGCAAGCTGGTGTTTATAAGCTGACCGTAACAGCGCCGTCTTTTAAGACGATGGTGCAGGACAATCTTAAGATTGACGCGAATACCTCCCGACGGCTTGATACACAGTTAGAGGTCGGAGATGTGAGCAGTGCCGTTCAGATCAGCTCTGATGCACCTGTGCTACAAACTGAGCGCGCCGACATCAATGTTGTTCAAACGACGCGGCAGATCAATGACCTGCCCTTAACGGGCAGCGTCGGACGCAATTACCAAAGTCTGATGGGGCTGGTGCCAGGGGCGATTAATCAGGGGGAGCAAAACTCCGCAGCCGGTAGCCCGCAGCGTTCCATCTCATTTAATGTAAACGGTGTATCACGCCTGCAAAACAATACTCGTATTGATGGCTCTAGTGTCATCTATCCTTGGCTACCAACTAATACTGCTTATGTCCCGCCTGCCGAAGGCATTCAAGAAGTCAGCATTGTCACGAATTCTTTCGATGCCGAGCAAGGGCTTGCCGGCGGTGCGGCGGTCAACGTCACGATCAAGACCGGAACCAATGGCGTGCACGGCGCGGGCTGGGGGTACGACACCAATAGTGCGACGGCAGCGCGCAACTATTTTCAGACGACACCGCAAGTGCCCAAGAGTATCGTCGCACAATACGGCTATGCCGTGGGCGGGCCGATCATCAAGAACAAGTTGTTCTTTTTCACTGATCTAGAACGTAGCACTCAGCGGAATTTTGCGCGGGTTCTCTCTTACAGCCTGGCGCCAGCCAGCCTGCGCCCTGGTGCGTCGGGCGCGGTGGATTTCAGCAGTACCGGCGTGACGGTTTACGATCCGGCCTCCAATGCCGACCCCTCGAAGCGGACGCCGTTCGCTAACAACATCGTCCCAGCCAATCGCGTTGATCCGGCGGCGCTCGAATTCATCAAGCGGTTACCGCAACCCACCGGGTCGGGGTTTGTCAACAACTACACCCCGACCGGCGTGGCCGAATTCAACCGCACCAACATTGACAGCAAGGTCAATTACAACGCGGGCGGAAAGCTGACGGCGTTTGGGCGCTACAGCATCTCGCCGACCCTCATTATTGACCCGCCGATTCTGGGCGATGCGGGTGGCGACGCGCTCAACGGCGGTCAATTAGGCACCGCTCCCGGACGCGTACAAATTGCTGGCGCGGGCGGGACCTACACGTTCAGCCCGGCTTTGATTCTGGACGCGAACGTCGGCTACACGCGCCAGCGGCTGGGGGCAGAGGCTTTCGACATTAATTCAAACTTTGGTTTGGATGTATTGAAAATCCCCGGCACGAACGGCCCGGATCGGTTGCAGGGCGGCGCGCCGTTTTTCAACGTCAGTGGTTGGGCCAATATGGGCAATTCCAACACGGGCAATCCGTTCCTGTTCCGCGACAATCAATACGTGGGCACCGCGAACCTGTCGTGGTTTCGTGGCGCACACTCATTGCGCTTCGGCCTGGATTACCAGAATCAACAGATCAATCACTTCCAACCGCAGGGCGGCACGTTTCAGACGGTACGCGGCACGTTCCAATTCAACGGCAACGCTACCCGCTTGCAAAACGGTCCTACGCCGACAGACACACGCTATAACTCGTGGGCGGATTTCCTGCTCGGGTTGCCCAGCGGCGCGGGCAAGGTGGATCAACTGCGCAATCCGAATGCGCTGCGCATACTTTCGTATGCCTTGTATGCGCGCGATCACTGGCAGGTGAATCGCAAGCTGACCGTAACCTATGGCCTGCGTTGGGAGCGCTATCCGTTCCCCGACAAAGACAACACAGGCATCAATCGGTTTGACCCGGCGGACGGGAATGTATACACGGGCGGATTGAGTAACGTGCCGCGTAACACCGGCGCGAGTTCCGGGCCAGGCCACTTCCTGCCGCGCTTTGGCATTGCCTGGCGCGTGAATGACAAGTTGGTCGCGCGCGCAGGGTATGGGATGTCTACCGATCCGCGCCCATTCATTGATTTCCGCAACCCCACTTTTCAAGAATCATGACCAACACACTCTGGCGCAAGCCGCAGGTGATTGTTTTTGCCGCTGTTTGCCTGGCCCTCGCAACTTGTTTCAGCCTTGTCTGCCGCGCGCAATCATCTGCGCTGCCACACCTGCGCCAGCAAGGCACGGCAACGCAACTGATCGTGGATGACAAACCCTTTCTCGTGCGCGGCGGCGAATTGGGCAACTCGTCCTCGTCCAGCCTCGAATACATGCGCCCCATCTGGCCGAAACTCGCCGCCATGAAGCTCAACACCGTTCTCGTGCCGGTGTATTGGGAATTGCTCGAGCCGCTGGAGGGGCAATTCGATTTCACGCTAGTGGATGGCTTGCTGCAAGACGCGCGCAAGCACGGGCTGCGGCTGGTGCCGTTGTGGTTCGGCGCGTGGAAAAACAGCATGTCGTGTTACGCGCCGGCGTGGGTGAAAACCAATCAGCAGCGTTTCCCACGCGCCGAAGACAAAGCCGGCAGCGGCATGGAAATCCTTTCGCCGTTCAGTCAGGCAAACCTTGCTGCCGATGCGCGCGCCTTCGCCGCTTTCATGCGCCACCTGCGCGAAGTGGACAGCCGCGATTACACTGTCATCCTGGTGCAGGTCGAAAACGAGATCGGCATGATTCCCGACGCGCGTGACCGCAGCGCGCTTGCCAACAAGCTATTCAGCCAAGCCGTGCCGCTTGAATTGCTGGGCTACCTCGAACAACACCGCGAATCGCTGAGGCCCGAATTGCGCACCGCGTGGGGCAACTCGCAATTCAAAACGCGCGGCACTTGGGAAGAAGTGTTTGGCGCGGGCGCAGCGACTGACGAGCTTTTCATGGCTTGGCATTTTGCGCGTTACACCAATCGCGTGGCCGAACTCGGCAAGGCTGAATATCCCTTGCCAATGTATGTCAATGCCGCGCTGATTCGTCCGAATTACCAACCCGGGCAATATCCGAGCGCTGGGCCGCTGCCGCATCTGCTGGACGTTTGGCGTGCCGCCGCGCCGCAAATTGATTTCCTGTCGCCTGACATTTACTTCCCGAACTTCATGGAATGGGCGCGGAAATACGACCAGTCCGGCAACCCGCTTTTCATTCCAGAAGTAGGCCCCAGTCCACAGAACGCTGTCCAGGCGCTTTATGCCGTGGCGCAACACGATGCGCTGGGCTTCAGTCCCTTCAGCATCGAAAACCTCGCCGATCCAGCGCGCGGCCTGCTCGCGGGCGGTTACGATCTATTGGCGCAACTCACGCCGTTGCTTCTTGCGCATCAAGGAAAGAAGGAGATGGCCGGACTGTTGACGGAAAGCGCCGAGCAGCGCGTGCCGCAGCAAATACGCTTGGGTGGCTACACGCTGAACGTTACATACGAGCGGGCCTCTGCTGAGGCTATTTCCGGCGGGCTGGCAATCGCCCTAGCGCCCGACGAGTTTCTCTTTGCGGGAACAAGTCTGGTGGTTACGTTCGAGGCTCACACGCCTGGCGCGCCGCTGGTGGGTATTCTGTCCGCGCAGGAAGGCAAATATATCAGCGGTCAGTGGCAACCGGGGCGCTGGCTGAACGGCGATCAGACCCATCAAGGGCGGCATTTGCGGTTGCCGCCGGGCCGCTTCGACATTCAACGCATTAAGCTGTACCGCTACCGTTGAACAGGGCTTTTGCAAAGTCGCAGCGCGAGCGCTCGCGCTGCGACTTTGCAAAAGCCCTTTACCGTTGCTTCCCTCGTGAGTTTGCGGGGAACCAAAGCCCTTGGAAGGGAGAGTGAGAATGAGTCGAGAACAAGCTCGCCAACCGCGTATGTTGGCCACGAGTTTTACGATTGCCCTGTTGCTGCTCGCGGCAACGGCTGCGCGGGCTGAAGATGGCTATCGCCTGTGGTTGCGTTATGAACCGTTGCCCGCGCTGGCGCGCCCGCGCCTCACGGCCATCGTCGTGCCAGGCAATTCGGCCACGGCGCAAGCCACGCGCGCAGAACTGTTGGCCGGTTGCGGCGGATTGCTGGGCCAACCCGTGGCTGCAGCTGAACGCATCGAACGCGATGGCACGGTGCTCGCCGGGACGCCGCAAGCTTCCCTGCTGATTGCCGGTTTGAAATTGCCGCTGTCCCAACTCGGCACAGAGGGCTTTCTGCTGCGCACGGTGAAACTCAACGGTTACGTGGTAACCGTGATCGCGTCCAACAGCGAAATCGGCGTGCTTTACGGCGCCTTTCATTTCCTGCGGCTGCTGCAAACACAACAGCCCCTCGGCAAGTTGAAGGTGAGCCAGCAACCACGGCTGCAAATTCGTATGCTCAATCATTGGGACAATCTCAATGGCAGCATCGAACGCGGCTATGCGGGGCGCTCGTTGTGGGATTGGAACGCCTTGCCGGAAAAAATTGACCCGCGTTTGCATGATTATGCGCGGGCGAATGCTTCGCTTGGCATCAACGGCGCGGCGCTCAATAACGTCAACGCCAGTGCGCAAAGTTTAAGCACCGCGTATTTGCTCAAAGCCGCTGCGATTGCGAATGTTTTTCGCCCTTATGGCGTGCGCGTCTTTCTCTCGGCGCGCTTCTCTGCCCCCATCGAACTAGGCGGCCTAAAGACCGCCGATCCGTTTGATCCGGCGGTCGCGGCCTGGTGGAAGCAGAAGGCCACTGAGATTTACCAACTCATCCCGGATTTCGGGGGCTTCGTCGTCAAGGCCAACAGCGAGGGCCAGCCGGGGCCGCGCACTTACAATCGCAATCACGTGGACGGCGCGAATATGCTGGCCGCCGCCGTTGCGCCGCATCACGGGGTTGTCATCTGGCGCGCGTTTGTTTACGACGCCAAACCCGATTACGACCGCGCGGCGGCGGCCTATGACAACCTGCAACCTTTCGATGGGAAGTTCGCGCCGAACGTGTTGTTGCAGGTCAAAAACGGCCCGATTGATTTTCAGCCGCGCGAGCCGTTCCATCCGCTGTTTGGCGCGCTGCCGAAAACACAGGTGATGCCCGAATTTCAAATCACGCAAGAGTATCTAGGCCAGGCCAACAACTTTGTCTTTCTTGCCCCGCTGTGGCGCGAAGTTTTGGACGCTGACACTTATGCCAAGGGCCAAGGCTCGACGGTCGCCAAAGTCGTGGATGGCAGCTTATACAATCAAAAACTCACCGGCATTGCGGGCGTGGCAAACACCGGTTCCGACCGCAACTGGACGGGGCAGGACCTGACGCAGGCGAACTGGTACGCCTTCGGACGACTCGCCTGGAACCCCGGTCTTAGTTCCAAACAGATCGCTGACGAATGGATACGGATGACGCTGACGAACGATGCCAAAGCCGTCGCCACGCTCACGCGGATGTTCACGGAATCGCATGAAGCGGTAGTGGATTACATGACGCCGCTGGGGCTGCATCACATAATGTGGGGCGGGCATCACTACGGCCCCGCACCCTGGTGGAGCAAAGAGCCACGCCCGGATTGGAATCCGGTTTATTACCATCGTGCCGATGAAAAGGGGTTGGGGTTTGACCGCACGCCGGCCGGCAGTAATTCGGTCGCGCAATATCACGCGCCGGTGCGCGCTCAATTCGCCGAGCTGAAAACGTGCCCTGAAAAGTACCTGGTCTGGTTCCATCACGTGCCGTGGGACTACCGCATGAAATCAGGCCGTATCCTTTGGGATGAACTGGCGTTGCATTATCAACGCGGCGTGGCTTGGGTGCGGGCGGCGCGGCAGGATTGGGAGGCACTAGCCCACGTGATTGACGCGGAGCGTCACGCGGCAGTAACGAAGAAGCTGGCGCTTCAGGAACGCGACGCGGTCTATTGGCGCGATGCCTGTCTTTTATATTTTCAGACGTTTTCAAAACGCCCCTTGCCACCGGGTGTTGAGCAACCGCAAAAGACGCTCGATGAATACAAAGCAACAAGTCTGACTTGGTGAGGCTGCTGTAGCTGCAAATAATCTCAACAGGACTTACGCAAAGATTTGCCACAGAGGCACAGAGACACAGAGCTTTTTTACAGTGTTGGTGGAGTTCTCTGTTTTCCTCTGTGTCTCTGTGCCTCTGTGGCAATCTCGCTCGCGTTTTGCGTAAGTCCTACTCAAGATGCTTTTCTTTATTACCAGACTTCGATAATAAACTTCCCTGTCAGTAGCCCGCGCGTCTGACACGTCCCACCAGAGTCCTTTATCACAAATGAAAATCACCGACATCAAAGCGACCACTGTCACTGTCCCGCTCGAAGCCCCGCTGCGCCACGGCAATGGCTGTCACTGGGGCCGCTTCGTGCGCACGATTGTCGAGGTCGAAACCGATGAAGGCATCGTTGGCCTGGGCGAAATGGGCGGCGGCGGCGAATCGGCGGAAGCCGCCTTGCGCGCGTTGAAAGCTTATCTGGTCGGCCATGACCCGGCGCGGCTGGAAGAGATGCGCTTCCTGATCGCTAATCCGACGGCGTCGCTTTACAACAACCGCACGCAAATGCTGGCCGCACTCGAATTCGCCTGTCTCGACATCCTCGGTCAAAAGTGGGGCGTGCCGGTTTCTGAAATCCTCGGCGGACGGTTGCAGGAGCGCGTGCCCTTTGCCTCGTACTTGTTCTTTCGCTATCCAAATCCGCAAGACGGCAGCGGCGAAACGCGCACGGTCGAGCAACTCGTCGCGCACGCACGGGATTTGAAGGCGCGCCACGGCTTCACGTCGCACAAACTCAAAGGCGGCGTCTTTCACCCTGATTACGAATTGGAGTGTTACCGCGCGGTCGCTGAGAGTTTGCGGGGCGACCGTTTCCGTTACGATTGCAACGGTGTGATGTCCACGGAACAGGCGATTCGTTTTGGGCAAGCCATCGAAGACCTCAACAACGATTATCTGGAAGACCCCGTGTATGGGCTGCACGGTATGCGCCGCGTGCGCGAGAAAGTGCGCATGCCACTCTCGACCAATACCGTTGTCGTCAACTTTGAACAACTCGCCGCCAACATTCTCAACACTGCCGTAGATGTGATCCTGCTCGACACGACCTTCTGGGGCGGCATTCGACCTTGCGTTAAAGCGGCGGGCATTTGCGAGACGTTCCAATTGGGCGTGGCCGTGCATTCGTCAGGCGAACTCGGCATTCAATTGGCGACGATGCTGCATCTGGGCGCGGTGCTTCCGAATTTGTCCTTCGCAGCGGATGCGCATTATCACCATCTGGTGGACGACATCATCGTGGGCGGCAAGCTGAAATACGAAGGCGGTGCGATTGCAGTCCCGACCGCGCCGGGCCTGGGCGTCCAACTCAACCGCGAAAAGCTGGCCGAATACAGCGAACTGTACCAACGGCTGGGCGGCTATCCTTACGATCAAGACCCACTGCGGCCCGGCTGGGCACCGACGATTCCGAATCATCGCTGGGCTGATCCCAATGATGCGCGCAGGCCCGCAATACCTTTCTAAACGCGCTGGCGGCAGCAAAAGCTGGCAAGCAATCTCGTAACTAAAGGAACTCGTCCGGAATGCCCAAAATCAAAGGTCTCAGATGGTGGATGATTGGGCTGATTATGCTTGGCTCGATTATCAACTACCTCACTCGCAGTTCGCTGTCGGTGGCGGCGCCCACGCTGAAAACGCAGCTTGGCATTGACGAGCAACATTACTCGTGGATTGTCAGCACGTTTCAGGGCGCGATCATGTTGCAACCGTTATGCGGTTATGCGCTGGACGTGATCGGCTTGAAATACGGCTACGCGCTATTTGCCGTCGCCTGGTCAATCATCAGCATGTCGCACGGGCTGGCGAGCAATTGGCAAATGCTGGCGGGTTTGCGCGGGTTGCTGGGCTTGGCGGAAGGCTCGGCAAATCCGGCGGGCATGAAAGCCACGTCGGAATGGTTTCCGGCGCAGGAACGCGGTTTGGCGGGCGGTGTTTACAACATCGGCGCTTCGTTCGGTTCGATGCTGGCGCCGCCGCTCGTGGGCTGGGCGATTTTGGCGTACAACTGGCAAATGGCGTTTGTGATTACAGGCGCGCTGGGTTTCGTTTGGGTCGTGGCGTGGTTGTGGCTTTACGAGTCGCCAGAAAAACACAAAGCGCTTTCCGCTGAAGAGGCCGAATATATTTCTTCAGGACAGGAAAAGCATTTGCGGCACGATGGCACGCGGCCTTCGATCTTGGCAGTGCTCCGGCAGAGAAATTTCTGGGGTATCGCTTTGCCACGGTTTTTGGCTGACCCGACATGGGGCACGCTGACTTTTTGGATGCCGCTGTATCTGTCGCAAACGCGCGGCTGGGATTTGAAACAGATTGCGCTGTTCGCCTGGTTGCCCTTCCTGGCAGCGGACATCGGGTGCCTCTTTGGCGGGTCGTTCTCGCTGTGGTTGCAAAAACACTGGCAGATTAGCCTTATCAATGCGCGGCGGGCGGCCTTTACGCTGGGGGCTGTCACGATGTTGGGTGTCGGGTTTGTGGGCGTGGTGAAAAGCCCTTACGCCGCCATCGCACTGCTAAGTCTGGCGGGTTTCGCGCATCAAACGTTATCTGTCACTGTCATCACGATGTCGTCGGATTTATTCAAGAAAAACGAAGTCGCCACCGTCGCGGGAATGGCGGGAACCTTTGGTAATGCCGGTTTACTGATCTTTTCGCTGTTGATCGGCGCATTGGTCGTGAAGATCGGCTATACACCATTTTTTATATGCCTTGGCTTGTTGGACATCGTTGGCGCAACGATTTTGTGGACGGTGGTCAGAGAGCCGCACACTTGAAACCGCGCACTTGAAACAAGGATGCCTATGCCGGTACAGCTAGTCGTAGCCACCGCTGAACAGGAGCCCGTGGTTGCCAACTTGATGGAATTGTATGCGCACGATTTTAGCGAAATTGCCGATCTGCATCTGAACGCCAACGGACGCTTTGGCTATCCGCCGTTGCCGTTGTATTGGCAGGAGAGCAACCGTTACCCTTTTCTGATAACGGTTGACGGTCAACTCGCCGGGTTTGTGCTGGTGAAGCAGGGTTCAGAAGTTTCCGGCGACAAAGCGGTTTGGGATGTGGCCGAATTCTTTATTGCGCGGGGACACCGCCGGCACGGTGTTGGAATGAACGCCGCGCACGAAGTATGGCGGAAATTTCCGGGGCGATGGGAAGTCAGAGTTACACCACGCAATCAGGCGGGACGAGCGTTTTGGCAACGCGCGATAGCGGCCTTTATGGGCGTTACGGTTCAGTCTGCCGCGCGCCAGATCAAAGGTAAGAACTGGCACGTCTTTTCTTTCGATACAGCCTTGGCCAAGTCGCATTGAATGTGGTTCTTCAACGCGCCGAAATGCGCCGGCTGCATAAATCATTTCACGGTATGTCTGAAATCAGTCCTAAAATTCAAAACCCAATCCTGCGCGGCTTTAACCCTGATCCATCCATGGTGCGCGTAGGCGATGATTACTACATTGCCACTTCGACGTTTGAGTGGTTTCCCGGTGTGCAGATTCATCACTCGCGCGATCTGGCGCACTGGCGTTTGTTGACGCGCCCGCTAAACCGTCCAAGCCAGTTGAACATGCTTGGCGATCCTGACTCGTGCGGGGTTTGGGCACCCTGCCTGACGTATGACAAAGGGCTGTATTATCTGATTTATACGGATGTGAAGCGTTACGGGCGCACGTCGCAACCGGGCAGCGTGGGCGCGGGCTTGCGCGACATGCACAACTATCTGGTCACGAGTCCAACGATTGACGGCGCATGGTCAGACCCGATTTTTCTGAACAGCAGCGGCTTTGATCCATCGCTCTTTCACGATGATGACGGGCATAAATATCTGGTGAACATGCTCTGGGATCAGCGCCCGGGGCAGAATCGTTTTGGCGGCATCGCGTTGCAGGAATACTCGACTGCCGAAGGCAAACTCATTGGCCCGCGCCACAACATTTTTAAGGGCACGGCGCTTGGCTTCACCGAAGCGCCGCATTTGTACAAGCGTAACGGCTATTACTACCTGATAACAGCCGAAGGCGGCACCGGCTGGGGGCATGCCGTAACGATGGCGCGTTCGCGTGAGTTGTTAGGGCCGTATGAACTGCATCCTGACAAGTATGTTCTGACTTCGCGCCATCGCCCGGATGCCAAATTGCAACGTGCTGGACATGCCGATCTAGTTGAAACACAGAGCGGCGACACCTATCTGGTTTATCTGTGCGGACGCCCGCTGCCCAATCGTGGACGCTGCACGCTGGGGCGCGAGACGGCGATTCAACGGATGGTTTGGGGCACGGACGATTGGCTTTACACCGAACAGCGCGATGCGTTGCCAGCGGGTGAAACCGTTGCGCCTGATTTGCTGGCGCAGCCGTTTCCGCCAACTTCGACGCACGAAGATTTCGATAGTCTGAAGCTGCCGATTGATTTTCAATGGCTGCGCTCGCCGTGGCCGGACGAGTTGTTTAGCTTGACCGAGCGGCCTGGTTATTTGCGCCTGTTCGGACGCGAAACGCCGGGCAGTATGTTTCGCCAAGCTTTAGTCGCCCGACGGCAACAAGCGCATTGTTACAGCGCTGCTACCGTCGTCGAATTCGAGCCGCAGTATTATCAGCAGCAGGCCGGGTTGATTTGTTATTACAACGGCTCGAAGTTTCACTATCTCTACATTTCAACAGATGAAAGCATCGGTAAACACCTACGTGTGATGACCTGTCACCCCGAATTGTCAGATATGTTCACGGCTCCAGTCCCAATCGCCACGAAGGCTCCGGTGCAGTTGCGTGTGGAAGTAGATTACGAGCGGTTGCGCTTTGCCTATCGCGTTGGCAACACAGGCTGGCAATGGTTACCGGAGCAATTCGACGCCAGCATTTTGTCCGATGAAGCTGGCCCGCCCGGGCCGCCGAATTTTACGGGCGCATTTGTTGGGATGTGCTGTCAGGATTTGGCAGGCACGGCGCACCCGGCTGACTTTGATTACTTTGAATATCGTGAGCGGGAGTTTTGCACTGTCGTGGGTGGAGAGTAAGCAGAAGGAATGAAGATGAAAAATACAGCCCAACCCAATTTCACTCGTAAGTTCATGTTTTCTTTCATTGCCGTTACCCTGTTGTTGGCGGTTGGAGGCGCTTTGCGCAACAGCAGCGCGCAAGCACCTGATTATCGCAATGCCACTCTGCCCATTGAACGCCGTGTCGGCGATTTGCTCAGTCGCATGACTATCGAAGAGAAAGCCGCACAGATGCAGACGCTTTGGGTCAGGAAGCCGCAGCAGCGTCGTCCCAATGGCAACTTCGGTGATCGCGGCGACTTCTCGCCGGAAGAGGCCGCTATCGTGCTGAAAAACGGTATCGGCGAGATTGCCCGCCAACGTGAGCGCACCGATGCGCGACGCGGCGCTGAATACGCCAATGCCGTACAGAAGTGGCTGAAGGAAAACACACGTCTCGGCATCCCGGTGATGCTACACGATGAAATCTTGCATGGATTGATGGCGGTGGGCGGCACGAACTTCCCTACTCCAATCTCGCTGGCTTCCAGTTGGGATACGGAACTTATCACGAAAGTCTTCACTGCTGCCGCGCTCGAAACGCGCCTGCGCGGCAGTCAGCACGTGCTAGGACCAAACCTCGATCTGGCGCGTGATCCGCGCTGGGGCCGCACGGAAGAAACCTACGGTGAAGACCCCTATCTCGTTGCGCGCATGGGCGTCGCGGCGATCAAAGCGATTCAAGGGACTTCATTAGGAATTGGCGCGCCGATCATTGATGGCGAGCACGTCATGGCCACAGCCAAGCATTTCGCCGCGCACGGCCAGCCCGAAGGCGGCACGAACACCGCGCCCGGTAATTTCTCCGAACGTATCTTGCGCGAAGTCTTCTTGCCTTCGTTTGAGGCTGCCGTGAAAGAAGCGGGGGTGTTGAGCGTGATGCCCTCTTACAACGAGATTGATGGCGTGCCGTCGCATAAGAACACTTGGTTGATTGAAAAGCTGCTGCGTCAGGAATGGGGCTTTCGCGGTTTGGTCGCGGCGGATTACAACGGCATCTCAGAACTCGTCTCGCGTCACAGAGTCGCGGTAGATCGGGCCGATGCGGCACAGCAAGCCTTGCGTGCTGGCGTAGACATTGAATTGCCCGATCCGTCTTGTTACCCGCTGCTGCCGCAACTTATCAGCGAAGGCAAAGTTTCCCTCGCGGATATTGATAAATCTGTCGCTCGCGTGTTGCGCGCTAAATTCCAGCTTGGTTTATTCGAAAACCCTTTCGTGGAGGTCGAGCGCGCCATCAAACTGACCAACAGCCCGGCGCATCAGCAACTCGCGGCCGAGGCCGCGCGCCGTTCCATCGTACTGTTGAAAAACGTAGGTAATCTGTTGCCGCTGGATGTTGGTAAGCTACAGTCTTTTGCCGTTATCGGACCCAACGCAGCGGGGGTGCATTTAGGTGGTTACAGCGACGATCCGCAACACGGCGTCAGCGTATTGCAAGGCGTGCGTGACAAGGTCGGCAGCAAGCTCAAGATCAATTACGCCGAAGGCTGCAAGATCACCGAAGAGGATGGCAAGTGGTGGGACGATAAATCAAACCTTGCCGATCCAGTGGAAGACGCCAAGTTGATTGCCGAAGCCGTCGCCACGGCCAAAGCCTCTGATGTGGCCTTGCTGGTCGTAGGTGGCAACGAAGACACCAGCAAAGAAGCCTGGGCCGACAATCACATCGGCGACCGCGATACGCTGGATTTGGTGGGCCGCCAAAACGATCTGGTCAAAGCCATTGTCGAAACCGGTAAGCCGGTCGTCGTGCTGCTCATCAACAGCGCGCCGCTTTCGATCAACTACATTGCCGAAAATGTCCCGGCCATCTTGGAAGGCTTCTATCTAGGACAGGAAACGGGCGTGGCCGTCGCTGACGTCCTGTTCGGGGATACCAATCCGGCGGGCAAGCTGGCGGTCAGCATTCCGCGCTCGGTCGGGCAGTTGCCGATTTACTACAACCACAAACCGACGGCGCGCCGCGGCTATCTGTACACCAGCAAGGAGCCGCTGTTTCCGTTTGGTTTTGGGCTGAGTTACACGACGTTTGAATACTCCGATTTGAAAGTCGCGCCCACGCAGATCGGGCCGCATGGACAAGCCGAAGTCAGCGTGACGGTCAAAAACACCGGTAACCGCGCGGGCGATGAGATCGTCCAGCTTTATATCCGCGATGTAGTCAGTTCCGTCCACGAAGTCACACGAAGAGAACACGAAGAATAAGTGAAATCGCTTAACGGCCTCTTCGTGTTCTCTTCGTGTGACTTCGTGGGAAACGATTTCCATTTATGAACATCCACGATACATCACGCCGCAACTTCCTGCTTGCTTCAATAGGACTGGCAGCTTCAAAACTGGTGCGGGCACAAGCTGCACCGCTCACCGCCGGGCAAGTGCTTGAGCGCATCAAAGCCAACGTCGGCATCCCCTGGCGCGCGCAAACCGTAGACAACCTCATTGCCGGCGTGCCTGACACGCCCGTTAAAGGCATCGCGACGACAATGATGGCGACGCTCGACGTGGTGCAACGCGCCGCTGCCGCCGGCAGGAACATGATCATCACGCACGAGTCCACCTTCTTCTCACATCAGGATCGCACCGATAACATCCAGCAAGACCCGACGTATCAGTTCAAGCTCGACTTTCTCAACAAGAACAAAATGGCCGTGCTCCACTTCCACGATCATTGGCACGGACACAAGCCGGACGGCATCGCCGTAGGGATGATGCGCGAAGTCGGCTGGGAGAAATTCGCCGACCCGCAAAATCCGAAGAGCTTTACCTTCCCCGGCATCCCGCTCGCACGGCTAGCGAAAGAACTGGAAACCAAGTTGAAGATTCGCACGATGCGCGTCATCGGCGACCCGCAATTGCCGATCAAACACGCGCTGGCGAGTTGGGGCAATTGCAGCTTGATGCCGGGCATTCCCTTTCTCTCCCAACCCGGCGTGGACGTGCTGATTCTGGGTGAAACGCACGAATGGGAGTTGGTCGAGTACGTGCAAGACCAGATTGTTTCCGGCCAAAAGAAAGCCTTGATCGTGTTGGGCCACGTCGTATCAGAGCAAGCCGGGATGAAGTATTGCGCCGAATGGCTGAAAGGCTTCATCAACGAAGTGCCGATTGAATTCATCGCGGCGGCAGAACCGTTCTGGCGTCCTGACAAACCAGTCTCACGTTAATTGTGGTACGGAACAACTGGCAGTTCTGCACAACCAACCGTTAGTCAATAGAGGAACTCAACTATGAAACCATCACTCGCACTCAAGCTCGGTTTTGCGGCTGTCCTAATTTTAGGAGGCGGAGCCGTTTTCGCTCAACAACCCCAGCGGCAAATGACACCGGAGCAACAGGCCGCGCTGCAAGCCCAACAAGCCGCCACCAAAGCTGATCACCAGCGCATGTTGGAACTGCTCAACATCAAAGCGCTGCGGCCCGGCGCGAATGGCAGCAATAAGGACGCGCCGAATTTCGCCAACTATGACGAGTCAAAGGTAATTGCGTATCCGCCTTTGCCCGATCCGCTGGTGTTGAAGAACGGCAAGAAGGTGACTTCGGCCAAACAGTGGTGGGGGCAACGCCGCGCCGAGATCGTCGAGGATTTCGACCGCGAGATGTATGGCCGCGCGCCCAAGGTCACGCCGAAAGTGAATTGGGAAGTCGTCAGCACGATGAATGAAACGAAATACGACATGCCGGTCGTCACCAAACAACTCGTCGGCCACGTAGACAATTCGTCGTATCCGCAAGTCACCGTGGACATCAAGTTGACGCTGACGACGCCCGCCAATGCCAAGGCCGCCGTGCCCGTCGTGATGGAATTGAGTTTTCAATTTCCGCCGCGTCCGGCGAATGCGCCGCCACTTCCAGTACAGCCGGGCACACCGTGGCAGCAGCAAGTGTTGGAGAAAGGCTGGGGCTGCGCGACGCTTGTTCCGACCAGCATTCAGGCCGACAACGGCGCGGGGCTGACGGCGGGCATCATCGGCTTGGTCAACAAAGGGCAAGCGCGCAAGCCGGATGACTGGGGTGCGTTGCGCGCTTGGGCCTGGGGTGTGAGCCGCGCCATTGATTATTTTGAGACTGACAAAGCGGTGAATGCCAAGCAGGTCGCCCTCGAAGGCCATTCGCGTTATGGCAAGGCGACGCTGGTGGCGATGGCTTACGAGCCGCGCTTGGCGGTTGCGTTTGTCAGTTCGTCGGGCGCGGGCGGAGCCAAGATTCACCGGCGTAATAACTACGGCGAGATGGTCGAGAACGTGGCCGCGCCCAGCGAATACCACTGGATGGCGGGCAACTATTTGAAATACGCCGGGCCGCTGACGGCGAATGATTTGCCGGTGGATGCGCACGAATTGGTCGCGCTGTGCGCGCCGCGTCCGGTGTTCATCAGCGCCGGTTCGGTGGCGAATGGCGATGGTTGGGTGGATGCGAAAGGAATGTTTTTAGCGGGCGCGGGCGCGGGGCCGGTGTACAAGCTGCTCGGCAAAAAAGACATGGGCACGAGCGAGTTCCCTGCGATGGAAACGGGATTGATGGACGGCGATGTCGCATTTCGCCAACACAGCGCCGGACATACGCCAGGGCCGAACTGGCCGACCTTTCTGACGTTTGCCAGCCGTTACTTCAAGAAGTAGTCACAGCTATAGCTTTCAAGAAAAAGAAATTCTCCCACGAAGCTACACGAAGAAAACACGAAGCAGGATTGCTGGGTATTTCTTTCTTCGTGGAATCTTCGTGTGGCTTCGTGGGGAAAATCATTATCTTGAAATCTACAACTGGCGTAAGGCTTCGTAGAGCACGATGCCCGCCGAGGTCGCCAAGTTCAGCGAGCGAATGTTTGGGTTGGGCATGGGAATGCGCAGGCAGCGTTCCCGGTTCGCCCGCAACAACTCTTCGGGCAAGCCGCGCGTCTCGCGTCCGAAGACGAGGCAATCGTGCGGCTGATATTGCCAGTCGGTGTAAACGCGCTCGGCTTTGGTGGAGAAATAAAGAAAGCGGCTGTCTGGAAGGCTTTCTTGCAATGCTTCGAGCGAGCGATGGTGAATGATCTCGACGTGTTCCCAATAATCCAGCCCGGCGCGCCGCACATATTTGTCATCGGTGCGAAAGCCGAGTCTGCCGACCAGGTGCAGCGTCGTGTAGGTCGCTCCACACAGGCGGGCGATGTTGCCGGTATTGGGTGGAATTTCAGGTTCGATCAGTGCGATGTGCAGGCGGGAATGTAACTCTGGCGGATAAAGCATCTGATGCAAAAGGCAGAGAGCGGATGGAACACAGCAGTTCCATCTGCTCTTTTTTTGATTGTCTAGTTCTGGGTGATTAACTGGCGCAACACATAAGGCAGGATGCCGCCGTGCTGGTAATAGTCAACTTCGATAGGCGTATCAATACGCAAGATCAATAGGACTTCCTGCTGGCTGCCGTCCTGCCGATGGATGGTCAGCGTGACTTCCAGGCGCGGCTTGAGGCCGGCCTCCAGCCCTGTGATGTCAAACGCTTCGGAGCCATCCAGACCCAATGATTGCGCGTTCGTGCCTTCTTTGAATTGCAAAGGCAAGACACCCATGCCGACCAGGTTGCTGCGGTGTATGCGTTCGAAGCTTTGCGCGACAACTGCTTTGACGCCGAGCAAGGCAGTGCCCTTCGCCGCCCAATCGCGCGAACTGCCCGTGCCATATTCCTGTCCGGCAAAGATCACCAAGGGCGTGCCCGACTCTTTGTACTGCATCGCGGCATCGTAAATCGCCATCAGTTCGCCGCTGGGTTGCAACTTGGTGACGCCGCCTTCGGTGCCTGGCGCCATCAGGTTTTTGATACGGACGTTGGCAAAGGTGCCGCGCGTCATCACCCGGTCATTGCCGCGCCGCGAGCCGTAGCTATTGAAGTCAGCGGGCGCAACGCCGTGCGCTTGCAGATATAAACCCGCCGGTGAAGAAGCTTTGATCGAACCGGCAGGGCTGATGTGATCTGTGGTTACAGAGTCGCCAAAGATGCCCAACGCGCGCGCTTGCAGAATGTTGGCGGCGCTGCCTGCCTCCATCGAGAAGTTTTCAAAGAATGGCGGCGGCTGGATGTAAGTTGAAGATTCATCCCATTCGTAGACATTGCCGACGCTCGCCGGAATGTCGTTCCAGAGCGGGTTCTCAGCGGTGAAATCCGAGTAAAGCCGTTCATAAGTGGCGGCATTCGTCGCGGCGTCCAAAACAGCGGCGATCTCTTGCGAAGATGGCCAGATGTCCTTGAGGAAAACTTCCTGATCTCCCCGGCCAATGCCGAGCGGCTCTTGCGTCATATCAATGTTGACGCGCCCGGCCAGCGCAAAGGCGACAACCAGTGGCGGACTCATCAGGAAATTCGCCTTGATGTTCTGGTGCACCCGCGCCTCGAAGTTGCGATTGCCCGAAAGCACACTGGCGGCGATCAAGTCATTTTGGGTTACAACTTCTTCAATCTTCGGATCGAGCGGGCCGGAGTTGCCGATGCAGGTCGTGCAGCCGTACCCGACAACTTGGAAGCCGAGTTGATCGAGGTATTCTTGCAGCCCTGTTTCATGCAAATACTCCGTGACAACGCGTGAACCGGGGCCGAGCGAAGTCTTGACTTGCGGCTTTACCCGCAGTCCCTTTTCGACAGCTTTCTTGGCCAGCAATCCGGCGGCAAGCATGACGCTGGGATTTGAAGTGTTAGTGCAGGAAGTAATGGCCGCGATCAATACGTCGCCGTGACCAAGTGTCGCCGAAGCGGCAGGAAACGCCTGCGGCGGAACATCCTCCACGCGGTCAGGCGTGGGGCGGTTGTTCATCATTTCGACTTCAGATTGCGTGCTGGTATTTTTTGGACTGAGGTCATTGCCCTTTGCGTGGGGTGCTGTCGCGGGTTCCTGTTCCCCACCTCCGGTCAAGGGTTCAGCAACGCGCCCACGCACACCGATGATCGCTTCGTAACGCTGGTCGAGATCGGCGGCAGATTTGGCGTAGCCGTTTTCTGAGACAGGGCGTTGGAACAGGTCGAGAAACTTTTCTTTGAGCTTAGCCAACTCGATGCGGTCTTGCGGGCGTTTGGGGCCAGCCACGTTCGGCGTGATGGAAGAAAGATCGAGTTCGAGCACTTGGCTGTATTCGATTTGGCCTTGCTTGGGAATGCCAAATAGCCCTTGCGCCTTGAAGTAATTGCGGAAGGCCTCCACCTGCGCCTGCGTGCGTCCGGTGGCTGTGAGGTAGTTGCAAGTCTCTTCATCCACACCAAAGAAACCCATCGTGGCGCCGTATTCAGGAGCCATATTCGCGATGGTTGCGCGATCCGTCAGCGAAAGCGAGGCCGCACCTTCCCCGAAGTATTCAACGAATTTGCCGACGACTTTGGCTTTGCGCAGCAGTTCGGTGCAATGCAAAACGAGATCGGTAGCAGTTACACCTTCTTTCAGTGTACCCGTCATGTGGACACCAACAACATCAGGGGTCAGGAAATAAACTGGCTGCCCTAACATTCCAGCCTCGGCTTCGATACCGCCGACACCCCAGCCAACTACGCCCAGGCCGTTGATCATCGTTGTGTGGGAATCTGTTCCGACTAAGGTATCGGGATAATAAACGCCATCTTTCTCGAGCACGCCTTTGGCGAGGTATTCGAGATTCACTTGATGAACGATGCCGATGCCGGGCGGAACGACTTTGAAGGTATCGAAGGCTTGCATGCCCCATTTTAGGAATTCATAGCGCTGGCGGTTGCGCATGAATTCAATCTCCATGTTTTTCTGCAAGGCGTCGGCGGTTCCCGCGATGTCTACTTGGACAGAGTGGTCTACCACCAAGTCAACGGGCACGAGCGGCTCGATCATTTTCGGGTTCTTCCCCAACGTCGCGACGGTCGAACGCATAGCCGCGAGGTCAACCAGCAAGGGGACGCCGGTGAAATCCTGCAAGACAATTCTGGCGACGACAAAAGGGATTTCGGCGGTGCGCTCAGCCTGCGATCTCCAATTGGCAAGCGCTCGCACATCTTCTTCGCGGACTTTTTTGCCGTCAAAGTTGCGGAGGACTGATTCGAGCACAATACGAATGCTAATGGGCAATTTCGAGATGGGGCCAATGCCTGCCTGTTCGAGTTGCGGGAGTGAGTAATAATGGCCTTGTGAGCCGTTACCCAGCTCAAAGCTTTGTAAAGTGTCAAAGAGATTGTGTGGCATAGATGGGGTTCACCTGATGAATTGTTGATTTGATGGCGGTAAGCCGGGAGTTTACGTGTCGTTCATGGGGAACGTCAAGGTGGTTGGGCGGGTGGGTGTGCGTCAAAGTTTTGCGCAGGCGGAAACGAACGTTTCAGCGCGCGTAGCGCAACCTGCCGAGTTGCGCGGTGTCGCACGTGAAGCCTGGGCCGTAGCTATGACACCGCGCAACTCGGCAGGTTGCGCTACGCGCGCCGCCGCCGCCCGGCTGGCCTTTGTACCAAACTTTGACGCACAGCCGGGGCGGGCCGGACAGTGAAGGTTGTTGTGTGTGAATGATTCCTGGGCTGCTTTCGGTTTTCATCGAGCTTCAATTTTGCGTGAACAATGATGCTAGATTTGTTATCAGCCGCAAGTCTATTCCGCAAGAGGAGCCGGGTTGTTGCACTGAATGTGAGCAACATTATGTTCAGCGTTTTGGGCCGTTGCGCTAGACGAATGGATTCAAAATCCGTACACTCCGTTTGCTTGTTCGACGACCCGGCTAAGTCTTGTGCGAACAACACGCCCGATAACGTGCATTGCCTTTCACTGGAATTTCGCGGCGCGGCACACTTTAACCAAAACAGCAATTACAGGTTGATGAAATTGAAATCAGTTCAGCCATGGGCAGGCGGTTTCTTTCGCAACGGCTGAGTTGAGAGCGCGGGTTGTTCTAGATCAGCGCACATCTAAACTACACATCCGAGGATTGACCATGTTTTTTCGCATCCTTCTATCGTCAATAAATCGCTCGCGCTCACTTGGCCAGACTTATCTACACACGAGCCAGCGGCGTTCACGTGCCGTGTTAGCAGTGGCATGTGTATTGACGACTCTTTTCGCTTGGCACTTGGCAGCGGCATGGGCCGCCTCGGGTACGCCAGTCAGCTTAACCGTCATCAACTCTGCTTATACACAAAACTTCGATACGCTGGCCAATACAGGCACGTCCAGCACAGTGCCGACGGGTTGGGCCTTCAGCGAGTCGGGCACGAATGCCAATACCACCTACACGGCGGGGACAGGCTCAAGCACGACCGGCGACACTTATAGTTTCGGCGCGGCGGCCAGCACTGAGCGCGCGTTCGGCGGGTTGCAGAGCGGTAGTTTAGTGCCGACCATCGGCGCGTGCTTCACCAATAACACGGGCACGACGGTCACCAGCCTGCTCATCAGCTACACCGGCGAGCAATGGCGTTTGGGCACAGCGGGGCGCGCCGACCGCTTGGATTTTCAGTACAGTCTGGACGCGACGAGTTTGACCACGGGCACGTGGACGGATGTGGACGCGCTGGATTTCAACTCGCCGTTCACGACCACGATTGGCGCGCTGGATGGCAACGCGGCAGCCAACCGCACCGCCATCAGTTCTACCATTACCGGACTGAGCATCGCCAATGGCGCGACCTTCTTCATCCGCTGGAACAGCTTCGACGCGACCGGCGCGGATGATGGCCTGAGCGTTGATGATTTCTCGCTCACGCCGCAGGGCGCGGGCGGCGGCGGCAATACGCTCACGCTCACCTGCACGCCTGCAACGTTCTCCGAAGCCGCTGGCGCGAGCGCTTCAACTTGCACGGTCACGCGCACGGGCAGCACGGCCGCGTTGCTGGTGGTCAACCTGGCGAGCAATGACACGAGCGAAGCAACTGTCTCTGCCCCTGACATCGGGATTCCAGTGGGACAGGCGAGCACGACGTTCACCCTCGATGCCGTGGACGATCTGATTTTTGATGGCACGCAAACCGTGACAATCACGGCTGCGGCCAGCGGCTTTACCAGCGGCACCTTCCAGGTGATGGTGACGGATAACGAAACCTTTGCTTGCACGCCGACGCACACGATCGCGCAGATTCAGGGCAGCGGGACGGCTTCGCCCGTGGCCGCGCAATCCGTCACCACCAGCGGCATCGTGACCGGCCTCAGGTCGAATGGCTTTTTCATGCAGATGCCCGCGCCCGGCGATGGCAATGCGGCGACTTCGGACGGCATCTTTGTCTTTACTTCCAGCGCCCCCCCGGCGGCGGCGGCGCTCGGCAACAGCGTTTGCGTCAGTGGGACGGTGCAGGAGTTCGTGCCTTCGGCGGATCCGCTCAGTCCACCGATCACCGAAATTTCAGGCACACCCGTAGTGAATCTGCTTTCCACCGGCAACGCGCTGCCGACGCCGATCACGCTGACTTCCACGGATACGGGCACGGGCGGCGTCAATGTGGGTTCGATTGAAAATCTGGAAAAGTATGAAGGTATGCGCGTCGCAGTTGCCTCGCTCACCGTGGTGGCGCCGACAGGCGGCACGGTCAGCGAAGCCAATGCGACTTCGACCTCGAGCGGCACCTTTTACGGCGTCATTACAGGCGTGGCGCGTCCCTTCCGCGAAGCGGGCATTCAGGCTAATGATCCTGTGCCGGCGGGCAGCGGCGTGACGATTCCGCCGGTGCCGCGCTTCGATTTCAATCCGGAACGCATTCGCGTCAACAGTTTTGGGCAAACCGGCGGCGCGGCGATTGATGTGACCACCGGCGCGACGGTCACGAATCTGGTTGGCCCGCTCGATTATTCCTTCCGCACCTACACGATTCTGCCCGATCCGGGGTCGCCGCCCACCGTCGCGGGCAACGTCACGTTCAGCGCCGTGCCTGCGCCGTTATCGAACGAGTTCACCGTCGCCTCATTCAACCTGGAACGCTTCTTCGATACGGTGGATGATGCGGGCGTCAGCGATGTCGCGCTGACCACGACGGCCTTCAACAATCGTTTGAACAAGGCCTCGCTGGCGATTCGCAATGTGCTACGCGCGCCCGACATCATCGGCGTCGAAGAGATGGAGAACCTCACGACGCTGCAAGCGCTCGCCACCAAGATCAACAACGACGCGGTAGCGGCCAGCCAGCCCAATCCGAATTACACCGCGTTCCTGGTCGAAGGCAACGATGTCGGCGGCATTGATGTTGGCTTCCTGGTCAAAACAGCTTTTGTGGTCGGCAGCACGCCGCGCGTGACCGTCGTGGATGTAACGCAGGAAGGCAAGACCACGACTTACACGAATCCCAACAATGGCGCGCAGGAAACACTGAATGACAGGCCGCCGCTGCGCTTAAGTGCCGTGGTCAATCATGCCGATGGCCGCACGTTCCCCATCACGGTCATCGTCGTGCACCAGCGTTCGCTGAATGGGATTGATGATGAAACGGTGGACGGCACGGGCACAGCGGGCGGGCGTGTGCGCGCCAAACGCCGCGCGCAAGCCGAGTTCCTGGCGAATCTGATTCAGGCACGCCAGGTAGCCACGCCCACCGAACGCATCATTTGCGTCGGTGATTACAACGCCTTCGAGTTCAATGACGGCTTTGTAGACGTCATCGGCACGGTCAAAGGCGCGCCGACGCCCGCCAATCAGGTGGTGCTGGCGAGCAGCGATTTGGTCAATCCCGATCTGACCGATTTGGTTGCGCTGGCGGCGGTGGGGCAAAACTATTCATACAGTTTCGACGGCGATGCGCAGGCGATTGACCACGAATTGGTGAATGCAGCCTTGATGACTTACTTCAGCCACATCAACTTCGGGCGCAACAACGCTGACTTCCCCGAAATCTATCGCAGCGATTCCACGCGCCCCGAACGCATTTCGGATCACGATCCGGCGGTCGCGTACTTCACCTTCCCTGCCGCGTGCCCAACGATCACGGTCACGCCGAGCACCGTTCCGGCGGGCACGGCGGGTTTGGCTTATGGCCCGGTGAATTTCATGCAAACGGGCGGCAGCGGCACGATCACCTGGAGCGTGAGCAGCAATAACCTGCCCGCCGGATTGATGCTCAATTCGTCCACGGGCGTGCTCAGCGGCACGCCAACCATCGCGGCGGGCGTCAACGTGACCATCCGCGCCACCGACGTGAACAACTGCTTTGGCGAAGTCATCGTCACTTTGCAGATCAGTTGTCCGACCATCACGCTCAGCCCATCGAGCGGCTCGCCCACCACATTGAGCAGCGGAACCGTCGGACAGATGTACAGCCAGACGTTCACCGCCGCGCCCGCTGGCGGCAGTTACACCTACTCAATTCCGCTGGCAGCGATCCCGCCGGGCTTGACGTTCAACACTGCCACCGGCGTATTGAGCGGCACGCCAACCACCAGCGGCACGTTCGGTTTCACGGTCACGGCTACTAATTTTGGTACTTGCACCGGACAGCAGACGTATGCACTGCCGATCATTCCAGGTTGCCCCAGCAGCTTCACGGTCAACGATCTGGGCGATGCGCCTGATCAGACACCGGGAGACTTTCTTTGCCAGGCGGCCAGCGGCGCTTGCACCTTGCGCGCGGCAATTCAGGAAGCCAACGCCATTACAGCCTGCACGCCGTTGACGATCAACTTCAGCGTGACGGGCACGATCAATTTGGCGACGGCGCTACCCGCGCTAAATCATCCGAATCTGACCATCAACGGCAATGGCGCGGCGAACAGCATCATCAGCGGCAATGATGCCGTGCAAGTGTTCAGTGTGAATGCGGGCGCGAATGCGACGCTCAGCGGACTGGCCATCACTCATGGGCGAGCCAGCGTTGGCGGTGGCATCCTGAACAACGGCACGCTGACGGTGACCAACTCCACGATCAGCAATAATGCGGCGACCTCATCTGGCGGCGGCTTCGCTAACGACAACAACGCGACGCTGACGGTCACGAACAGTACGATCAGCGGCAATACGGCGGTTTTCGGAGCCGGTGGTATCTATCACTTCTCAGGTACGCTGATCTTGACCAATAGCACGGTCAGCGGAAACACCGCTTCCACCAGTGGAGGCGGCATCTACAATGCCTTTGGGATGGTGACGGCGACCAACAGCACGATCAGCGGCAACTCCTCTGCCACGAGTGGCGGCGGCATCTATAACGACTCAGGCACGTATAATCTCAGTAACACCATCGTTGCAAACAGTGCCAGCGGCATGGACTGCAGTAGATTCGGTGGCACGCTCAACGCCCAGTTCAGCTTGATCAAAGATGGCTTGGGCTGCGTCAACGGAACGAACCTCAATAACCTGACGGGCGACCCTAGACTAAGCCCGCTTGGCAATTTCGGCGGCCCAACCCAAACGCACGCGCTGCTGCCCGGCAGTCCGGCGATCAATGCAGGCACGAACACCGGCGCGCCAGCGACAGACCAACGCGGCATCGCGCGCCCGCAGCAAACGATGGTGGACATCGGCGCGTTTGAATCACGCGGCTTCACGCTCGCCCTTGCGGGCGGCAACAACCAGAGTGCTTTCGTCAATACGGCCTTCGCCAACCCGCTCGCGGTGACGGTCACGGCGATTGATCCGAGTGAACCAGTCAATGGCGGCAAAGTCACCTTCACCCCGCCGGGCAGCGGCGCGAGCGCCAGCATCGCGGGCAATCCGGTCACGATCAGCGGCGGCACGGCATCCGGAACCGCGACCGCGAATGGCACAGTCGGCGGGCCTTACACGGTCGCGGCCAGCGCTAACGGCGCTTCGCCTACGGTCAACTTCACGCTCACCAACACCAACCCGCCGCCGATGATTACGGCGGGCGCGGCACTGACGCGGCAACAAGGCACGGCGGCTGCCAATTCAACGATTGCCACGGTCAGCGATGCCAACCAGACGGCGGGCACGCTGACCGTCACAGCCACGACGGTTCCGGCGGGCCTCACGGTGACGAACATCGTCAATACCAGCGGCACGATCACCGCCAACGTGGCTGCTGCTTGCAATGCCACCGTGGGCGCAAACACCGTCGTGCTGACGGTGACGGATAGCTTCGGCGCAACGGCGACCGCCAATCTGACGGTCAATGTCACGGCGAACACCGCGCCGACTGTGGTATACGCCACACCTCAAAGCGTAACGGCGGGCGGTTCGCTCAACGTCACGCCGACGACCACAACCGACAACGGCTCAATTACCGGCTACACCATCTTCAGCGTCTCGCCCGCGCTGACCAACGCGCCGACGGTCAATGGCAGCGGTGTCGTTTCGATCACCAGCGCCGCCCCAGCAGGCAGTCACACCATCACGACACGTGCGACCGACAATTGCGGAGCGACTGCCGATGCGACGTTCACGCTCAATGTTACTTGCCCGACGATCAGCATCACTACCAATCTGCCGGGCGGCACGGTGGGCACGAGTTACAACCAAACGCTGGGCGCCAGCGGCGGCAGCGGCGCTTACACCTTCGCGGTCACAGCGGGCAGCTTGCTGCCAGGTTTAATGCTGACCAGCGGCGGCGTATTGAGCGGCACACCGACGACGCCAGGCGGTTTCAACTTCACCGTCACGGCGACCGACAGCACCACGAATTGCACGGGCACGCGCGAATACGGCGTGATCATCAGTTGCCCGACCGTGACGCTGGCCCCCGCGAGCTTGCCAAGCGGGCAATTCGGCGTGGCTTATAGTCAAACGATTTCGGCTTCGGCAACGGGGCTGACCGGCGCGTACACCTTCGCAACGGGGGCGAATCTGCCGCCCGGCTTGATGCTGGCGGCCAACGGCACGCTCAGCGGCATGCCTACGCAACCGGGCACCTTCACCTTCACCGTCACCGCCACGCACACGGCGAGCGGCTGCACTGGCAACGGCACCTATACCATCGGCATTCAGTGTCCAACCATCAACATCGCGCCCGTCACTTTGCCGAATCCGGTAGCGGGCGTGGCTTACAATCAAACGCTGACGGGCAGTGGCGGCGTGGGGCCGTACAGCTTCGCGCTGGCGAGCGGTTCGTCGTTGCCTGCCGGGTTGACGCTCTCAGCGGCGGGCGTCATCAGCGGCACGCCCACCACGACAGGCAGCGTGACTTTCACCGTCAATGTGACCGACACCATGCTGGCGGCAGGCCCGACCAATTGCGCTGGCAATCGCACCTACACCGTCAACGTCACTTGCCCGACGATCGCCGTTAACGGCCCGCTACCAACAGGCACAGTGGGCGCGAGTTACAACCAAACGCTGAGCGCCAGCGGCGGCTCTGGCACCTATACCTTTGCGGTCACGGTGGGCAGCTTGCCGCCCGGTTTAGCGCTGGCGAGCAGCGGCGTTGTGAGCGGCACCCCAACAACAGCAGGCAATTTCAATATCACCGTCACGGCGACCGACAGCGCCACGAATTGCACAGGCACACGGCAATATGCCGTACTCATTGCCAATAACTGCGCTTCCTTCACTTTCGCGCCTGCCAGCTTGCCGGTGGGCATGAAAAATACTCCCTACAGCGCCAGCTTTACGGCAACGGGTGCCAATGGCGCAGTGAGCTATGCGCGCACGGCTGGGGCGCTGCCAGCCGGATTGACCCTCAATAGCAATGGCACGCTGAGCGGCACGCCGACCGTAGCGGGCAGTTTCGATTTCACTATCACCGCGACCGATGCGCAGGGCTGCACCTTCAGCCGCAGCTTCACGCTGGTGATTGACACCATCGCGGGTAGCATTGGCGACCCGCTGGTCTGTTTGGGGCCGGGCGGTGTGGTCGCCGTCGAAGCGACCGTGACCAACGGCGGCGCAACGCCACAAACTGCCAGCTTCACCGCTGCCCTGCCGCCGGCCTTGCTGGCGCTGAATAACACCTGCACCGCCAACACCGGCGTCTGCGCCGTGGACACCGTCAACAATCGTGTCAACTGGAACGGCACTCTCAATGCGAACCAAACCGTGACCATTCGTTATCAGTCTCAAGCGACGGATGGCGCGGCGGCGGGGGCGCAGCTTTGCATCAACTCGACGGCGACGATTGGCGGCGCGGGGCCGTTCACGGTGCAAGCCTGCACGCTCATCAACTGCCCACCCGTCGCGCCCGGCGCGGCCTATCCGTTCGCCTCGCCAATCAGCGATCAGAAGGCGGGTTCCGTATTGATCTTCAACCTTTACACTTCGGATGCGGGCGCGCCCAGTCGCCAGAACACGCGCATCTCACTGACGAACATTGATGTCTCGCGCACGGCGTATCTGCATCTGTTCTTCGTGGACGGCGCAAGCTGTGCGATTGCCGATTCGGTCGTGTGTCTGACGCCGAATCAGACTTCGACCTTCTTTGCGTCGGATGTTGATCCGGGCACGACGGGCTATCTGATCGCCGTGGCCACGGATCGCAATGGCTGCCCGATCAATTTCAATTATTTGATCGGCGACGCCTTTGTGAAACTCAGCAGCGGCCACGCGGCCAATCTAGCGGCTGAAGCAGTGGCGGCCATCCCTGGCGGCTTTGTGCCCTGCGACCCGCAGGCGGCAGCAGTGGAATTGCGCTTTGACGACAAGATGTACAACGCCTTGCCGCGCGTGCTGGCGCTCTCGAACATCGGCAGCCGGGCGGATGGCAACAGCACCTTGCTCGTCGTCAATCGCATTGGTGGCAATCTGGCGACGGGTGCCAGCACGCTGGTCAATGTGTTTGGGGTGCTCTATGACGACGCGGAATCGCCCTACAGCTTCAGTTTCTCGCCCGGCGTCTGTCAGTTCCGCAGCGTGATTTCCAATGCCTTCCCGCGCACCACACCGCGCTTTGAACAAGTGATTCCAGGTGGGCGCAGCGGCTGGCTGAAGCTGGGGCTGCAAGCGGATGGCGCGCTGTCAGGCGCGGCGTTGAACTTCAACGCGAATGCCGCGACGAGTTCGAACGCTTTCAATCAAGGGCACAACTTGCACAAGCTGACGCTGACGACGGCGGCCAGCGTGACGGTGCCGGTGTTTCCGCCGAGTTGCTAACGATTGTTTGGCGCAGACTGGCTCAACTTGTCTGAACGCGCCTGCTACGATACATTACGTGGCATTACAGGTTTTACATCGCTTATTGTTTTTGCCCCAAATAACATTTCGGATAGCACACGGCCGCAGACAAAGGTTCGAGTTGCACGCCAACTCGGCCGCCGTCTGGCAGGTCTTTTCGGATAACAACAAAAATAGTTTGAGGCCCTCTGGCTCGGCCTGAAACGACCTTCATCACGCACAACCGTTTCACCAGCAAGTTGATCCTGAGCATCAACCTGGTCTTTGCCAATCAGTAAAGGAAGAAAGGAAAGCAATGCACAAACTACACACACGAACCTGGCGTTGGCTGACACCGATCATCATCGCACTAGCCCTGGTTGTTTCCCTGGCCGGTTCGAATCGCTTTGTCAGTTGGGCCGCGCGTGCCACCGCCGCAGCCAAGACTCAAGCGCAATCAGCGGCCAAGCTGGCGCAACAAATCGTGAAGCAAGGCCCGGCCAAAAATGCCGCCGCCGCGAAAGGCGAAGAGGAAGACGAAGCCGATCTTCCCCCCTTTGCGCGTGGCACGATTGAAAAAGACGAATACTTGAGCGCACGCGATGAATACATTCGCATGGTGCGCGGTCTGCCTTATCCCGAAGGCGCCAACCCGCGTATCGCGGCGATCAATCAAGCAAAAATACAAGAACAAGCGCGCCCCGGTTCACTGTTGGCGGCCTGGACGCCCATCGGCCCCGCGCCCATTCCCAACGGCCAAACCACGCCGGTCGTGCCGGTCAGCGGGCGCGTCACGGCGATTGACGTGCATCCGACCAATCCCAACATCGTGTATGTCGGCACCGCGCAAGGCGGCGTTTACCGCTCGCTCAATGGCGGCACAACGTGGACGCCGTTGATGGATGATGCGTTGTCACTAGCCATCGGCGCCGTGACCATCAGCCCCTCTGATCCCACCACTGTTTTTGTCGGCACGGGTGAGGGCAATTTTTCGGGGGACAGCTTTTTCGGCGTGGGCGTCTATGTCATCAAAAACGCTGACAGCGCCACGCCGCAATTGGTAGGCCCGCTGAACAAAGACACCAGTAACGCCGATGTCATGACCGGGCGTTCTATCGGCAAGATTCTGGTGCATCCGACCGATCCCAACATCATCTTTGTCGCGACGACTTCCGGCACCGCTGGCAATGGCGGCGGCACCACCGGTCTGACTGTCCCGGCGCGCGGCCTTTATCGCAGCGTCAATGCGTTGGCGGCCAATCCCACCTTCAGCAAGCTGACGGTCAACACGTCCAATGGCGGCGACCGCAGCATTCCCGACGCCGTCTTTGAGCCGGGCAATCCCAACAACATCGTTTGCACAGTCCTGGGCTTCAACGGCGCGGGCGATGGCGGCATTTATCGTTCGACCAATGCGCTTGATCCGACGCCCGCCAGTGTCGTTTTCACGCGCAACTTGACGCTCGGCACGGCAACGGCGACACAGCGTTGCGATCTGGCGATCAACAAAGTCGGAGCAACGGTGACGGTCATCGCCGCCACCGCCGAAAGCAGCACGGGCCGCATGCGCATCTCGACGGATGGTGGTGCTACTTTTGGCGCAACGGTGCCGGCAGCCAACGGATTCTGCGGCGGGCAATGCTTCTACGACAACGAGCCAGCGCTTCACCCGGCCAATGCCAACATCATTCTGCTCGGCGGCGCGACCACCTTCATCCGCTCGACCAATGGCGGCACCACCTTCGCCTCAAGCGGCGCCGGTTTGCACGCCGATCATCACGCCATCGTCTTTGCCCCGTCTGATCCCACGATTTTGTACGAAGGCAACGACGGCGGCATTTTTAAATCCACGGATACGGGCGCAACCTGGAGCAGTCTTAACAACGCCGGCTTCAGCGCCACCCAGTTTCAATCTATCACCGTCCATCCGCGCGACCGTAACTTCTCAATGGGCGGCACGCAGGATAACGGCACGAATTTCTACCAACCCAATGCGACCTGGATACGGGCTGATTTCGGCGACGGCGGTTATGCGTTAATTGATCAGAACTCTTATGACAACACGTCGGTGACGGCCTATCACACCTATTTCAATCAGACCAATGCGATGGGCTATGGCCGCATTACCAACACGGCCAACGCGCAGGAAAACGGCTGGACGTTCTTTGGCTGCGGCTTCTCCGGCACACCGAACGGGATGACCTGCGCGGCCACCAATATCCTCTTTTATGCGCCGATGACCTTAGGGCCAGGCAATCCAAATACGTTGTATTTTGGCTCGGACGTGCTTTATCGCTCATCGAATAACGGCGCGACGATGACGAAAGTCAGCCAGGAACCGATTGTCTCCGGCGTGGCAATTTCGACTATCGGCATTTCACCGCAGAACGACAATGTACGCGTGGTCGGATTGACCAACGGCAGGGTTTACGCCACGACGACCGGCGCGACCACCCTGACCAACGTCACCTCGGCTTCGTTCCCGGTGCGCGGCGTCGGGCGCGTGGCGGTGGATCCGGCCAACAGCAATACGGCCTATGTCACCTTCCTGGGTTTCGGCGTCACGGCGGGACAGCACATCTGGAAAACAACCGATCTGAATTCCGCCACACCCACTTGGGCGCCAGCGGGCAGCGGGATTCCGGATGTCCCCGTTGACGCCTTCGTGATTGACCGGCAAAACCCGAGCAATCTTTTTGCAGGCACGGATATTGGCGTTTACGCTTCGACCGACGGCGGCGCGAGTTGGCTGCCCTTTGGGACGGGGATGCCGCGCGTGGCGGTGTTCGATCTGGCGATTCAATCCAACAATCGCCTCCTGCGCGCGGCCACACACGGGCGCGGCATTTTCGAAATCAATATCCCTGGCACGACGACGCAACTCGCCACGCTGGCCAAAGGCACCGAGACGATTACCCCCATTGTTGACAATGGCAATGGCGTGCTTGATCCGGGCGAAGACGGCTCAGTCGTGGTGCCCTTCACCAATATCGGGCAAGCGGTGGCAACGGGCATCAGTGCGACGCTGACCACCTCCACGCCCAATGTCACGATTCTCAATGGCACATCGGCATACCCGAACATCGCGGTGAACGCGACACAAACCAACACCACGCCGTTCACTTTCCGGGTGGGCGCCGGCTTCCTATGCGGCAGCAAGATCACCTTGACGTTGACCGTTACCTATAACGATCCGGCCAGCCCTAGGGTCTATACGATCATCGTACCAACCGGAGTGCCGGGCATGACGCCAAGCACTTTCACCTACGCGGGCGCGCCTGCGGCAATTCCTGACAACAGCGGCACCGGCGTCTCAGTACCGCTGAACGTCAGCGGATTGACGAGCGCTGTTTCCAAAGTCAAATTCACGATCGGCGGAACAAGTTGTAATACGACACCTGGTTCGACGACTGTGGGGATTGACCATACCTATGTTGGCGATTTGGCGATCTTCCTGGTTTCGCCTGCTGGCACGGCCGTTCAACTGACCCCGGTCAATGGAAACAATGCCGGCGTGAATATGTGCCAGACTGTCTTTGACGACAGCGCGGCCACGGCTTTCTCAAGTGTCACGTCCGGCCAGAACCCCTTCACTGGCTCGTTCCGCCCAATTCAGCCACTCTCGGCATACACCGGCGAGAACGGCAACGGTCAATGGCAAGTGGTGATCTTCGATTTAGGCCCTGGCGACGTCGGCAGTTTGCGCGCCTTCTCGCTGGAAATTACTCCGGCTGTCTGTACGAAGGCGAATTCAGCAACGACCCTGGCCTCATCGTCAAATCCCTCCATCCGCGGGCAAGCCGTCACGTTCACAGCGACTGTCGCTCCGGTGGGAGCGACAACTGGAACAGTGCTCTTTAAGATTGATGGCGTAGCAGTAGGCGCGCCTGTGGCATTGAATGGGGCCACCGGCACGGCGAGCTTCACTACATCAACACTTACCTTGGGGGTGCACACGATCACGGCTGAATATAGCGGCGATGCGAACTACAACCCCAGCGTGGGCACGCTCACGCAGATCGTTGACAACCTCACGGTCGGCGTCAGCGATCCCCTCGTCTGCACCGGCCCAGGCAATCTGGTGAACGTGACAGCGGTCGTTTCCAACACGGCCAATGTCCCACAAGCCGTGGCCTTCACCGCGAATATTCCTTCGCCCACGCAATTGCTAGGCGTAAGCGGCAGTTGCAATCTGGCGAATTGCACCGTGACAAGCAGCACTGTCACTTGGAGCGGCACTATCGCGGCGAATCAATCAGTGACGATTACCTACCGCGTGCAAGTGGCTGATGGAGTAGTTTCCGGCACAAACCTGTGCATCACTTCTTCAGTCAGCTTCGCAGGTGGACCGCCCGCGACGGTGACGGCTTGTGCAGTAGTCAACTGCCCACTGGCGGGTCCGGGTCTGGCGCAGCCGGCTGCGACGGCAATCAGCGATCAAAAACCCGGCTCCATTCTGGTTTACAACCTTTACGCCTCTGACGCGGCCAATCCGAACCGGCAAAACACGCGCTTGGCTATCACCAACACCGATGCGATACGCACGATTTATGTGCACCTCTTCTTTGTGGATGGCGCTTCATGTTCGATTGCCGATTCCATCATCTGTCTTACACCGAATCAGACGGGGGCCTTCTTCGCCTCCGACATTGATCCGGGCACGACAGGTTACCTAATCGCGGTCGCGGTGGATCGGCTGGGTTGCCCCGTCAGTCACAACTTCCTGATCGGCGACGAATTTGTGAAGCTAAGTTCGGGCCACGAGGCCAACCTGGCGGCGGAGGCCATCGCAGCTTTGCCGAATTCAGGTGCGGCCTGCGACCCGAATGCGCCAACGGCCACGCTGAATTTCGATGGGGTGATGTACAACGCCCTGCCGCGCACACTGGCGCTCTCGAACATCGGCAGCCGTGCCGACGGCAACAACACCTTGCTCGTCGTCAACCGCCTCGGCGGCAATCTGGCGACGGGCGCGAACACGCTCGTGGGCGTTTTCGGCGTGCTGTATGACGATGCCGAATCGCCGTTCAGCTTCAGCTTCTCGCCCGGCGTCTGTCAGTTCCGCAGCGTGATTTCGAGCGCTTTCCCGCGCACGACGCCACGCTTTGAACAGGTCATCCCGGCGGGACGCAGCGGCTGGCTCAAGATTGGCACGCAAGCGGATGGAGCCATTTCAGGGGCGGCCTTGAATCTCAACCCGAATGCGGCGACCAGTTCCAACGCCTTCAATCAAGGACACAATTTGCACAAGCTGACGCTGACGACGGGGGCGAGTGTGACGGTCCCGATCTTCCCGCCAAGCTGTTAGCAGGTTGGGAATCCCACCAAAGGAAAGAGGGGCTGGAAGATGATCTTCCAGCCCCTCTTTCCTTTTCGGCTGTCAAGCTTGCCCACAGGGGCTGACAACTACAACCCCATTGGCACAAGTCTCTCAATTCAGGTGTAAACCAAATGCCGAACACTGTGCGGCGACAATCCGCTATCCAGCTAAAAACCACCTTCAACCGGCAGCGAATTTTTCGCAGTAACTGACAAATTCCTGCGCCTGCTCCAACGCCGCGTTCGCGCTGAGTTCAGCGGGGCTGTCGGTTTTCAGGCTCTCGAAGCTGGCGGACAAGGCGTGCCAGGAACCGCCGGTTTGACCGGAAAGCACGAACAGGTTTTCAAATTCCCACAAGGCTTCCAACGAAGTGAACGGGTCAACCAGCTTTTGATAGAGCGGCACGCGGGCGGCGGCGGCGGCGGCTTCATAAGCTTCGAGCAAGGCTTGTTCGTAGTTGCCGTGTTGAATATACGCCGCCGTCTGCGCCAGCCGCGTGTGGGCTTTGTCGAAGGTGGGAACGACTTCGGCAATGGTCGTGCCAGCGCATTCGCCGCGCACGCCGGAGCGCACGGTGAAGCGCTCATTCTCATGCCCATAATCGTCATAAAACTGTGGATCGTCCTCAAAGGCCGGGATCGCTTTGTGCGGCTCAAGCGCTTCTTTCACACGCTGATCGCCGATGCGCGCGAGGAAGGCGTTGAAATCCTCGCCCGGTTGCTTTTCGGTGTCGTGCAAAGTCAGCAAGGCTTCGACGACGTTGATGGCATTGCGGGCTGGGAAGCGGCCAAAGACTTTGGCCGCGCGCGGCTTGCCGTGATTGGCTTGGCCGCCCAGGAAAAGCAGATGCGCGGGCAGATTGTGTCCGTTCTGTGTGACGGCAGCGGCGTGAAAGCCGATGTTGGCCACGGCGTGTTGTGCGCAACCATTCGGGCAGCCGGAGATTTTGATGCGCAAGTCGCGGTGCGCTTCAAAATGCGGCGCGAGCTTGCCGTTGAAAAACGAATCGGAAATAGCTGTACCCAGCCCTTTGGCCGAGGCGATGCCCAGGCGGCAGGTGTCAGCGCCGGGGCAAGCCGTCACATCGGCGATGGTTTCGGCTCCGGCATCCGCCAGCGCAACGGTTTTGAGCGCGGCGTACAATCCCGGCAAGTCAGTCACACGCACCCAGGGCAGAAATAGATTTTGTTCAATCGAAACGCGCAGTTCGCCAGCGCTGTATCGGCGCGCGAGGTCAGCTAATGCACGGGCGTTATCAGACGTAAGGTCACCGAACTTGGTGCGCACGTGCACGCCGCGCAGGTTTTCGACGCGATGGGCGATGACCGAATCGCGCGCCCATTGCTGATACTGCAGGTCATTCGTCAGTGGGTTCAGCACGTTGAGCGAGGTCGCAGTTTCGGCCAGCACCGGTGTGGTGGCTGCTTCCAAAAAATCTGTCAACGGCGGCAGCGGATCGAGGGCCGCACGTTCGGCATCCACCGCCGCGCGAAACTTTTCCCAGCCCATGGATTGCACCAGAAACTTCAGGCGCGCTTTCATCCGCTGCTTGCGCTCGCCGTAGCGATCGAAGATGCGAATCACCGCCGTCGTGAAATTGAACAGCTCTTCGACCGGCAGGAAGTCGCTGTAAATGTGCGCAAGGTGCGGGCCGCTGCCCATGCCGCCGCCGACGTGCACGCGGAAGCCGCGTTGCACCTGCCCGTTCTCTTCGCGGATGACGGCGTGAAAACCCAGATCGTGAAAGGCCAGCGCGGAGTGGTCCGCGGCGCAACCTTCAAAGGCGAATTTCATTTTGCGCCCCATGTTCTGGTTGTGTTTGTTGCGCAGCAAAAACTTAAACAACGCTTGGGCGTAGGGGTAAACGTTGAAGACTTCGTCGTGCGCAACGCCTGCGCGGTAACAGGCCGTGATGTTGCGCACGGTATTGCCGCAAGCCTCGCGCGTGGTGATCCCGACTTCGGCGAGTTCGCGCAGCAAGGCGGGCGCGTCTTCTAATTGCAAGTAATAAAGCTGGGCGTCTTCGCGCGTGGTGAAATGGATAAAACCGCTGGCATAGCGGTCGGCGGTATCGGCCAGGCGCGTCAATTGGTCGGCATTCAAATAACCGCCCGGGATTTTGATGCGTTGCATCTGCACGCCATCTTGCCGTTGGGCATAGGTACCGAACTGTAGGCGGAACTTTTGCATCTTGGTTTCACCCAGTTCACCGGCGCGGTATTTTTTGATTTGCTTTTGGTACAGCGCCAACTCTGCTTCGATGGTGGGAGAGAGCGGTTGCACAGCGAGAGGTTGGACTGCCAATGAGGGGGCGCTTGATTTTTCTGCCTTAACTGAAATCGCGTTCATGATGCTCCTGAAAGTGTGATTGCCCTGCGCACAAAGCAAAGCGCCCCGGCTCCTGTGGTTGGAACCGGGGCGCTTTTGCTAAATCCGTGCGGCATCTCAATTCTGCGTGATGCGGCGCTTAGGCGACCAGTTCCACTTGGCTTTAGCCTTACAACAACAACACATCGTCAATGCGCGGCATTTGGCGCTTGGTTGTTCGGACGTATGTGGAAAGGAAAAGTAAAGGTTCACGATCTGCCTACCGATAAATTGAGAATTGGACTGACCGAAAATACTGGCGCGTCGCAGGATTGTCAAAGGGGCGCGCACAAAAGGATGTTCGTCAATCTTTTCTTTGAAGTTGCGACACAACGAATCAATAGACGGCACGGTGTCAGTAGCGCAACCCTGCCGAGGTTGCGCGGCTTCCGCGCTTACTTAACTGACAGTTCAACTGGCGGCTCAGGTAGAAGTGCCTGAAGCCGCGCAACCTCGGCAGGGTTGCGCTACACCAGCGAATGTCGCACGTCCTTCTAAGAACACCTGTTGCAACCTTAGACGTTACACGAAATTTTGTAGGAGTTGCCATCCTTCAGCCGTTGGCGTGCTTTCCCTCTTACGCTTGTATCAAGTATGCTGCGCGCGTTCGCATGGACTTTCACTAACAACTCTCAAACAAATTCGAAGAAGGAATTCACCTATGAAAAAGATTGCCAGGCAATGTTATGCGTTACTGCTCGGCGGGGCCATCGGCATGGCACTCGCGGGCGGCGCGGGCGTTTTGGCGCAAGACCCACCCGCAGGCGGCGGCCAGGAACGCCCGGCTGGCGCGGCGGGCGGCGGTTTCGGCCAGCAACGTGAACCGGAAATCAAACCCTATGACAAGGTCATCACTAAAGAGGCCAAATCGGATGAAGGCGTCTTCACCGTGCATCGCATCAAGGACAAGCTCTATTACGAAATCCCCAAGCAGGAACTGGGCAAGGAATTTTTGTGGGTCAGCCAGATCGCGCGCACAACGTTGGGTGTGGGCTATGGCGGCCAGGCGATGGGCAATCGCGTCGTCAAATGGGAGCGTCGCGACAATCGTGTGCTGTTGCGCAGCGTTTCGTATGAAGTGGTCGCCGACCCGAAAGAGCCGGTAGCCAAGGCCGTGCAGGCGGCCAATAACAACGCCATCATCATGTCGTTCTTTGTCGAAGCCCTCGGCAAAGATGATGCGCCAGTGATTGAAGTGACGCGGCTTTTCACGACTGAAGTCACCGAATTCAACGCGAAAGCACGCTTGCGCGCGCGCGTGTTCGACGCCTCCCGTTCATTCCTCGAACGCACCGTTTCCTTCCCCACCAACATCGAGATCGAAGCGACGCATACGTTCAGCAATCCAGCCGATGCCACACCCGCAGGCCCCGCCGCGCCGCCCAACCCCTTTCAAGGCGCAGGCATGGGCACGGGCAGCGCTTCGGTGGTGATGCATTACTCGATGGTCAAACTGCCTGAGAAGCCGATGCAGCCACGCCTGTTCGATGAGCGCGTCGGCTACTTCACGACACGGCAGATGGATTACAGCAAAGACGAACATCGTGCGCCGCAACGCACCTTCATTACGCGCTGGCGTTTGGAAAAGAAAGACCCAAGCCTAGCGTTATCAGAACCAGTTAAACCGATCATCTATTACATTGACCCGGCCACGCCGACGAAATGGGTTCCCTACTTGAAAAAAGGCATCGAGGATTGGCAACCGGCCTTTGAAGAAGCCGGATTCAAACGCGCCATCATCGCAATGGAGGCACCCAAAGATGATCCCGATTGGAGCCCTGAAGATGCGCGTTACTCGGTGATTCGCTGGCTGCCGTCCACGATTGAAAACGCTTCAGGGCCGCACATTCACGACCCGCGCACGGGCGAGATTTTGGAATCGGACATCCAGTTCTATCACAACGTGATGAACCTGGCGCGCGACTGGTACTTCACGCAGGTTGGCCCACTCGATCCGCGCGCGCAGAAACTTCCCTTCCCGGATGACCTGATGGGCGAGTTGATCCGTTATGTCGTCGCGCACGAAGTCGGGCACACGCTCGGGTTTCAACACAATATGAAAGCCAGTTCGCTGTATCCAATTGAAAAAGTCCACGACCGCGAATGGGTCAAGAAAATGGGCCACACGCCGACGTTGATGGATTACTCCCGCTTCAATTATGTCGCGCAACCCGAAGACAAAATTGCCGTCGAAGACCTGATCCCCAAAATCGGGCCGTATGACAAATGGGCGACGATGTGGGGTTACAAACCCATCCCCGAAGCCGGTTCCGCCGACGCCGAGAAAAAGACGCTGGATCAATGGGCGTGTGCGCAAGACAGTACGCCCTGGCTGCGTTTCTCGACAGCTAAATCGCGCGGTGCCGACCCAGGCGAAAATACCGAAGCAGTGGGCGATGCCGACGCCGTCAAAGCCACTGAATTCGGCGTGAAGAATCTGAAGCGCGTGGCGAATATGCTGCTGGCCGCTTCTTCGACTGAAACGGGCGAACCATACGATGAGCTGGATGAATTGTATGGCCGGATGCTCGGCCAATGGCGGTTGGAGATGGGACACGTCACCCAGTTAGTGGGCGGGTTCTGGTCACAGCAAAAACACATCGGTCAGCAAGGTGTGTTGTTCACGCCAGTGCCCAAAGAGAAACAAGCCGAAGCCGTGCGTTTCCTGAATGACAATGCTTTCACCACGCCAATGTGGATGGTCAAGCCTGAAATTTTGCGGCGCATTGAAACCAACGGCGTCACAGATCGCCTCAAGACCGCACAGCAGGGCTTACTCAATCAATTACTGAGTTCTGCGCGCTTTGCCCGGTTAACCGAGCAAGAGGCGTTGGACGGTAACAAGGCTTATCGCGCTGTTGATATGCTGGCCGATCTGCGCAAAGGCGTGTGGAGCGAGTTGAACGGCACAGGCGCGTTGAAAGTTGAGGTGTTCCGCCGCAATTTGCAACGCACCTACCTGGAAGTCTTGGCCGAAAAACTAAATGGTCGTAACGCGGTGACCGACGAACAACGCCCGCTCATTCGCGGTGAGTTGCGCGCGCTAAGCGCCGAAGTTACACGGGCCATCCCCCGTGCCACCGAACGCGCGACACGCGCGCATTTGGAAGACGCGCGTGATCAAATTGCCAAAATTCTCGATCCCAAATTTGCCCAGCCAGCGCCAACTACGCCGGCCTTGGGTGGATTTGGGCGCGGCGGGTTTGAGGATTGGAACGACCTGCAATGCTGGCCGGATTATTCAATTCGTAATCCGCGTCAGTAACAAGTCGTGGGGTCATCGGAAAAGCGGCAGCGCCAGAACATCTGGCGCTGCCGCTTTTCATTTGGAGCCTACTTGCCGCCAATATTCATATTCCCAATCGACTTGATCTGTAGCACGGCTTGCGGCAGGCCTTTCAGGGCGTTTGGTAGGTAAACACTTGGCCTTTCTCACTGCAACGATCTGCATCATCGGAACCAGTGCAGATATGAATCGAGACAAGCTGCCCGGCGCTCAGTGGCAAATATGGCACCGCAAAATTTACTTGATCCACGCCGACCAGCCCCGGCATACGCCCGGCAAACAGATACCCGGCGCGCAACAGACGCGCACCGCTGCTGTTACGATACTCGACGTAAGTCAGATACGGCGTCGTCCACGGTGGTGTCGGCGCAGCATAGCCCTCAGGTTCATGATCGGAGATTTTGCCGAGACCGGTGAGCGTCGCCACCATCACTTGGCCCGGCTTGACCAGCGCCGGGGTCTGCCAGCCAGGATATTCAACCAACCCGTTCGTAAAGAATTCCGGCGCATGCGAATTGACCTTTAGCTTAAACGTGTTCGAGCTAACTTTGGTCACGCCATCACGCAACACAGCCAACACAATAAATTCGTAATCGCGGCCTTCAAAGTTGGCAAACCGGCTGTAACCATTGCCGTCTTCTTCGCTGAACGGCTTATAAAAAAACATCGGCACCTGAAAATTGATCTGATTGGGACCGACATACAACAACGGCGCCGCCCGCCAACCACAACGATTCTGCGAACCGGAGATGGTGCTGTCCCAATCCGCCGCGCGCCACAAAACCTGCACCCTGCCCAGCAAGCGCGCCAGCGGCGTGCTAGTGGCTGCATACTCTTCTCCAATTTCGGTAAAACGTGTTCCCCATAAAACCGCCAACCCGCCTGGAGCAATGCGATTGGTAAAGTCGGCGGCATTGGTGATGGCAGCGAGTTCGGGGCGAACACCGCTGCTGCCTTTCTTGATTTCGACACAAGACTCGGTACCGTCCAGCACAAATTCATTTAGCCGGCCAGCATAAGCATCTGCGGCTGTGCCAGGGTCTTGCGTTGGTTCTATTTGGAAATGGCCGGGCCGAACATCACTGTCCGGGTAACGGGAAGTGGCCCATGTAACTGCAACAAGGCTGAGAACAGCACTAATCGCCCAAAGGAAAAGTCGAGAGAAACGCATCGTTGAACCTCCTATGACTAGCGGCCATTATAGGGATGATGCGTGACAGGTAAAAGCAAAGCTCGCCCTCTCAGGTACCTGAATATGAAAAGCATATGCGTCAAGTAACGGCACCGACGTGAGCTTAAATGATTGGAGTGAATCAACTGTGGCTGTCAGGACAAATCAAGACGTTATGCTATCGAGTAGTGTCCTGATAAAAAGTTGCAATTCAGTGAAGACTTCAAATCAGCCACAGAGGCACAGAGTATTTTTGAGCAATCTCGCCAATCCTTGTGCTTCGCCTCTGTGCCTCTGTGCCTCTGTGCCTCTGTGCCTCTGTGCCTCTGTGGCTGATTTTGTAAACGCAACTTGCTAGTAGGACATCACCTGCTATCGGCTGTAGCAACATAATAGAACAGCCCTTGCAGTTTTTGCAGTTGTCATTCAGTGCGCTGCTCGGCATCTTCCAATGCAACTTGCATTGCCTTCATCAATTCGTCACGAGATACACTGGAACGCTTGAACTTTACTTCCAACACGAATTCCCGATTGGCAGCTTGGTAGCGGTAAACAAATGGTTGTGAGCGGGGCTGTTTTTTTGAACGGGCTTTGCGCGCCTCATCACGCGTCAAACCTTGCTCGGCAATGCGCGTGACAAATTGGCGCATAATTTCTATATTCGGCTGGCGAACTACTTGTAAGAGCAGCGACTTAGAGCTAATGTCGGCACGACGACATTGCTCCTTTACATCGTTCGGCAGGGTGGCAATGGTAAGCGCTTCAGTGACCGTCGAACGCGACTTGCCAATTTTTTTGGCAATTTCGTCATGGGTGTAGTCAAAGCGCTCAGCCAATACCTGTAAGCCCTCAGCTTCTTCAAAGGCGGTGAGGTCCTTACGTTGCAGGTTCTCAATGAGCGCAATCTCGGCGACGGCGCGGTCGTCTACGTCCATTTCGATACAGGGGAGTTCGGTCAAGCCGACTTCCCGCGCTGCCCGAAAGCGCCGCTCGCCTGAAATGATCATGAACCGCCCGCCGACTTGCGAGGGACGCACCAACAATGGTTCCAAAACGCCTTTTTCACGGATCGAAGCAATCAATTCTTCGAGGTCGCCGAATTCAATCCTTGGCTGTTGCGGATTTGGTTCAAGCCGGTCAATCGGAATCATGCGACCAATCGGCGCTCCCCGTAAGGAAGCCAACTCTTCCACATAATGGCGATCGTGCCGCATCTTTAAAGTCGTTGGCAATCCTCGTTTAACTGACACGACGTAATACCTCTTCGCAAAGTTTAGCGTATTCGATAGCACCACTGGAGTTGGGTGCGAAGGTGAAAATGGATTCGCGGTACGCAGGGCTCTCTTCCAATCTCACGGAACGTGAGATGGTAGTCTCAAATACTTTATCTCCGAACACCTGGCAGATTTGATCGAAAATGTCTTTTGATAGTGTCGTTCGCTTATCATGCAAAGTCACTAGCACACCTAAGACTTCTAGCTGCGGATTTGGGCGCGCTTTAATGCGCTCTACTGTTTCCAACAGATCGTCTGTTCCTTCAAGTGCAAAGTAGGACGACTGAATCGGGATAATAAGATGCGTGGAGGCCACTAATGCATTCACCGTGATGAGACCAAGAGTGGGCGGGGTATCAATCACGACGACATCATAATTGCGCGTGACCGGGTCAAGCCGATCTTTGAGCCGGAAAGGTGCATCAAGTTCCCCAACCAATTTGCCTTCGAGTTTAGCTAGGCTGATCCGAGCCGGCAATATATCAAGGGTCTCGATTTTGGTGCGCTTGACGACTTCGGAAAAAGGTAATGAAGGCTCAGTCAATAAATCATAAGCTGAGAGATCAACTTCCTGTAAGTCAAGGAAAGAAATGGTACTGTTGGCCTGAGGATCAAGATCAGCCAAAAGCACTCGCTTCCCTTTTTGAGCCATAGCGGCCGCCAAATTAAGCGCGGTTGTGGTTTTCCCAACACCGCCTTTTTGGTTGGCAATGGCAATCTTTAATCCTTGCAACGGCTTGCTCCCCCGCTACCTAATAAAGACGGGCCTATTGAAATCTGCTTTAACTGCTAAATGCTAATAAAAGGGTGGAATTCAAACTGCGGCATAATCCTATGTCATCCTGGAGAGTGCTGTCAACTGCCCTTCGAGTTACTCATCTTATCTCTATGAAATACTACATCTTATAATCGCTAATATCACCTATTTCCTCAGGCCATTCGACCTCTTCATCGGCGTCTAAATCTTCATCTGAATTCTCAGCTTGGGCGTGATGTGACGCTTGAATTACTTCTTCGCGCACAAAAATAGGACAATCGGCCCGCAAAGCCAGCGCGATTGCGTCACTGGGACGAGAGTCAATAAAAACGTCTGAATCGTTTACCGCAACTTCGATTACCGCATAAAAGGTGTTGTCTTTTAATTCAGTTACGATTACACGCTTAATATAGCCACCCAGTTCAGTGATGACATTCTTTAAAAGGTCGTGCGTCATCGGGCGTTGAGGGGCTATTTTCTCTATCTCAGAAGCGATTGAATTCGCCTCAAAGGGGCCAACCCAAATAGGCAGCATCATTTCGCTTTCCAGGTCCTTGAGCAGAACGATTGGCGAGTTGGTGGTCGGGTCCATCAATAAGCCGCGTATCTTCATCTCTCTTTCCATATCAGATACTCCTTTTCTCCATCGCATCCAACACTGCCTGCTTAACCCTAGGTTGCTCTATGGTCATAATTGCGCCTTAGATAATTTCTTTGGCTTCACTGTTCAGGGTAATTACGCCCCGCAAACTATTTGCGCTGACACCATCAATCACAACCTGTACCAATTCCCCAAGAGCACCGGCAGTTTTAGGGAAATTAACCACCTTATTACAGCGGGTATGTCCTGTGTATTCATTGTCAGAACGCACGCTTTCTCCTTCAACTAGAACTTCAACTACTTTGCCTAAATACCTGGCATAGCGCTGCTTTTGAATACGAGATTGTAACTCCTGCAAGCGCACGAAGCGATCTGTCTTCGTTTCCTCTGCAACGGTGTCAGTATAGGTAGCTGCCGGGGTTTTTGGCCGGGGCGAATATTTAAAGATATATAAGCCATCATATTCAACCTCGGCCACAAGGCTCAAGGTTTGCTGAAAATCCTCTTCTGTTTCACCTGGAAAGCCAATGATAATGTCACCGGTAATTGAAAAATCGAGCTTGGAGTTCCGCATCAAGGCGATTTTTTCTAAATAATCCTTACGCGTATAGCCACGCCGCATAGCTCGTAGCACACGATCACTACCGGATTGCACAGGCAGATGTACCCATGCGCAAAGGTTATGGTGCTTCTCAATTGCCGAAACTATATCAGCGCCAAAATCACGCGGGTAAGACGTCGTGAACTTAATACGAGGAACGCCGCTTTCAAGGGCGACACGTTCTAGCAAGCGAGCGAAGGTGACCTGATCTGGTGGTAGTGCCTGATTCTTCTGGGACAAGGAACTGGTCAAGCGCCCGCTTAAACCGTAGCTATTCACGTTTTGACCAAGCAAGTGAATTTCTTTGTACCCTTGTCCAGCCAAGCGCGACGCTTCCTCAACGATGCTGTCAGCCGACCGGCTGCGCTCACGCCCGCGCGTAAACGGCACGATGCAGAACGAGCAAAATTTATTGCACCCTTCGGTTATCGTGAGGTACGCGATGTGTTCGGTAAGACGTGAATCAGCCTGCAATTCAAAAAACTCAGCGTCTTTACTCAATCGCACATCAATCGCTCGTGGAAATCCTTGTTCTAACTGCCCGACTAATTCAGGCAATTTACTGATAGCTTGAGTGCCGAGGACCAAGCGCACATCCTGGCTACGCGCAAATAAACGATCTGCCTCGGCTTGTGCCACACATCCCATTACGCCAAAAATCGGGAGAGGCTTTTTCGTTCCTTGCTTTCGCCGCGCAGACTTAAATTCCCCAATACGGCTATATACTTTACGTGCGGCCTTTTCCCTGACCATACACGTATTGAGCAAGATCAAATCGGCTTCGGCAGACTGCTCAGTCAACTCATATCCGGCTTCACCTAAGATAAAGGCTGCTTTTTCGCTATCGTGCACGTTCATTTGGCAGCCGAATGTTTCCAGGTATAGCTTCTTCATAGTTCAGACCCACAGACTTTATCAGACCAGCATAGATTGATTATGCAAAACGAAATCCGATCTGGCAACGAGGCTAAGTCTTAACGTGATTTCAATAGCTCACGCGCATGTTTCTTCGCGGTCACAGTGATTTCAGTACCCGCCAACATGCGTGCCAGTTCTTCGATCTTTCCTTGCTGACCTAAAGCCTCTACAAAAGTCTTTGTACGTTTTTCTCCCACTTCTTTACTGACCAGAAAATGCGTGTCAGCATAGCGGGCAATTTGCGCTTGGTGCGTAACACAAAGAACCTGATTTGTCGCCGCAAGTTTCTTCAGGCGCATCCCAACAGCATCCGCTACGCGCCCCCCAATCCCCGTGTCAATTTCATCAAATATCAATGTGCGGGGAAACTGAGTAGGGGCAATGATGGTTTTTAACACCAACATCAACCGCGACAACTCGCCGCCTGAAGCAACATCACGAATTGGCCTTAATTCTTCACCCGTATTCGCTGAAAAATAAAATTCAATGGCTTCTTGCCCAAACCGACCAATTGCACCTTTTGCGTGCAATTCGACTGAAAAGCGACTGAGGCGGTCTCTCATGTCAGAAGGAAAGGAGTGCTCAAAATTGACCTTAAAACGTGCGTGTTCAAGCGCAACTTGAGCTAGTTCACTAGCCGATAATTTCTCAAATTTCTTACTGTTAGCCTTACGTTGTTCACTTAGCTGATTAGCAACTGAAGCATACGATGCCAAGGCCGACTTAATCTCGTCAATTAGCCTTTGCGCTCTAACATCGTTATTTTTCAACGCATCATATTTAAGCTCCAAAGTGCTAAATGTTTCAAGTATTGACTCGATTGAACCGCCATACTTCTTTTTTAACCGTTCAATTTCAACAAGACGGTCCTCAACTATTCGCAATCTCTCAGGTGAAGCTTCAACTGACTCAGCATAATTCCTAATAAAATAAGCAATATCTTCTAAGGTGTATTTTATGCTTGCTAGTTGCTCACGATATTGTTCAAAGGTTATATCTACTTGTGCCAACTCATCTAAGCGTCGCTGAGCCTGGCTTATTTGAGAAAGTGCAGATTCTTCATTGTCATAAAGAATGCTATATGACTCATCGCAAAGCATAGCTAGGCGTTCAGCATTAGCCAGGATATTGCGCTCTTGCCCTAAAGAATCATCTTCATTTCGGATGAGACTGGCCTTCTTAATTTCTTTCAGTTGATACTCAAGCAGGTCGAGCAATTGCAAGCGCTCAGATTCGGAGCGTTGTGAAGACTCCAGTTCACCAACCAGGCCAAAGATTTGCTCATAAGCAGCTTCTACTGTATGCCTTAGCGTTGTTACGTTAATAAATGAATCAAAGATTCTCAGGTGGTTTTCAGATGCAAGCAGACTCTGTTGGTCACCTTGGCCATGAATGTCTATGATATGGGGTTGTACCTGCTTTAACAGCGAAAGAGTTGCAGACTGATTATTTACGAAGACACGCCCGCGACCGCTAGTAGATATCTCGCGTTTAATGACAATCTCATCGCTGTCAACCTCGATCCCGGCGTCTGCGAGTAATGCAAACAAGGGTGTATTACCTGCAATGTCAATGACCCCTTCCACAAACGCCTTTTCTTCGCCAGTACGAATAAGCTCTTGCGTTACCCGATTACCAGAAAGGATACCTAAGGCATCAACGACAATAGATTTGCCAGAGCCGGTTTCCCCACTCAAAATGTTAAGGCCGGAGCCGAATTCGATTTGCAAGCTATCAACGACTGCGAGGTTAGAGATATTCAGTAGTTTGAGCATGGTTAGATTTCGTGGAAGTTCTCCTTTGTTGATCTGCACCACTAACCAAGTCCGCACAATTCCATTTCATCAGTTGTCACTTTCGGTAGGTTCTTTTGATAAACGAGACAAACCATTTACGCAACCCTTCGGAGCGATTATACTAACCAGCGTCTGGCAAAATCTTTTACCCCTTGTTTAGAGACAGTCCAACAACCACATTTTTACTACAGGAGTGAGGGAATATGAAAGAACACGCGCCTTGGATCATAGTATCGGCCTTGGTCGTCCTCTTGGGTGCCAGTTCTCCGGCCAGCGGAGAGAAAGAATTGATTATCCGGCTACAGGGCGAAGTGCTCGTATTGCAGCGGCAGTTGAGAGATTTACAAGAGTCTTTCGATAAGGCACAAGGCCAATCTAACGCATCCTTACAAAAGCTTGCCGATTCATCGGAAGGTTCACAACGCATCTTAGCTGGCATTGAGGAAAGTTTTAAGACGACCCAAACCTCACAAACCAACAATCTTGCCGGCACAAACGCCCGATTGAATAAAATCATTGATCAGTTGACTACCAATGAGCAGAAGTTCAATCAACTAGGCCAGCAGGTTCAGGGGCTTAAAAGCACTGTCGAGCAGTACCAGCACCGGTTGGACACAGTAAATGAGGAACAACGCGAACGTGAGAAGAAACAGGCTGACGCGGTTCCGACTATTACTGGGCCTGAACAACTTTACTCATTCGCCTACAACCAATTTAGTCAGGGTAAATACGATCAGGCAATTGCCAATTTCCGCCGCTACCTCAATGGCTATGGTCAAACGGAAGCTGCCGACAATGCGCTCTTTTGGATAGCCGAGAGCCTGACTGCACAAGGCAAAATCGCTGAGGCATTACGTGAATACGAGCGCTTGCTGATTGATTACCCTAACTCTGATCGCGGGGCATCAACCACATTCAAAAAAGGCGTCTTACTACTACAACTTGAACGGCGTGAAGAGGGTGTAGGCGCTTTACGTTCGGTTATTGCCCGATACCCCGCATCACCAGAAGCTAGCCAGGCAACGCAAGAATTAACACGGCTGGGGGAGAGCCTTACGCCTCCAGCACAACCGGCAACCAAACCAAACACCCGCATCAGGAGTGGGAAACCCACGCCCTAACAACTTGGCGGAAACCTTCAACCCCAAATATGATCGGAGAGTAACCAATGGCATCCTTCAATAAAATTACCATCGTAGGGTATTTAGGGCGCGACCCCGAGATTCGCTATACCCCCAGCGGTGAAGCGGTCTGTAACTTCTCGGTCGCTACGACCGAGCGGCGTAAAGATGCTTCCGGCGAATTTCAGGACCTAACGACCTGGTTCAAGATTACCGTATGGCGCAGGCAAGCAGAAATTGCCAACCAATATCTTTCAAAAGGCAAGCAAGTCTATGTTGAAGGCCGCTTGCGTCAGACTGAATATACTGACCGCGATGGCAACCGTCGCACAGCTTTGGAAGTAACGGCTTCGGACATTCAATTCCTCGGAGCCAAGGGCGAGGAGAGCGGAACGCCTTCAACTGTCAAGCCAGTCGCCCGCTCAGCTACCCCCGACAGTGGCTTCGACGCGCCCGTCAACGACGACGAAATACCATTCTAGTTTCAAGAAATTAGGCTGTATGTCGGCGTGCCGACATACAGCCTAATCAGCCCGAACCAGCGTCTGTTCAGCCCGACTAAATCTCTAAAAACTGCCCCATGTAGCGAAACTTTTTATAGCGAAGAGCGTTTCGCTCCGCTACGCTCAATTCTTCCACTTCACTAAGTGACTGTCGCAGGCTTACCGCAAGGAAGGACGCTGCCGCATCCCAATCTTCGTGTGCGCCTCCAGCAGGTTCTTGAATAATCTCATCAACAATCCCGGCTTCAGCCAAGTCGGGGGCAGTCATTTTCATTCCCGCCGCCGCATGCGCCGACTGTCCAGCATCTTTCCATAGAATCGCGGCACAGCCTTCCGGGGTAATAACGGAATAGACCGCGTTTTCCAGAATGTTCACCCGGTCGCCCACGCCTATTGCCAACGCACCGCCAGAACCGCCCTCACCTGTTATGGTGACAATCACCGGAACCTTGAGCTTGGACATCTCGCGCAAGTTCAACGCGATGGCCTCCCCTTGCCCGCGCTCTTCGGCGTCCAAACCAGGAAAAGCGCCGGGCGTGTCAATCAGAGTAAAGATCGGGCGATTGAACTTTTCAGCCAGCTTCATCACACGCAAGGCCTTGCGGTAGCCATCCGGTTTGGGCATACCGAAATTGCGTTCTTGCCGTTCTTTAACGTGGCGGCCTTTCTGATGCGCAATGATGGCGACCGGGCGGCCATCAAGTTTGGCCATCCCCGCGACAATCGCAGCATCATCCAGGCACTTTCGGTCACCGTGCACTTCCTGAAAATCGGTAAAGATGCGTTCGATAAAATCCAACGCATAGGGGCGACGCTCGTGGCGGGCTAACTGCACCCGTTGCATCGGTTCTTGATTCAAAGGCTCAACGACTTGTAAGCTCACTCGCACTCCTTCGCTTTGACAATTTACTCAAGCACGACTTCCCATTTCGAACAGATTTGCCCAATGCCCTCGATCAACTTTGGGGTCACCTGCACTCGTAAAAACTGATTTGCCCGCACGCGAATCAGCGACTGTTCTGCCGTTTTCAGATCAAAGAAAACGGGCGTAGGGCCTTGGCGCGCACCTAGCAATTCGCCCAACTCGGCCAACAAATCATCGCCAACTGTCTCTTCTGGCAGCTTAACCACAAAGGCTTTGGCCACCCCAGCCCGCGCGTTTTCCAATTGTTGAATCTCTTGGGCAAAAATGGTTGCCGCACCTTCGTCAGTCAATTCCAACTTCCCTTTCACGAGCAACACCATGTCTGTTTGCAATAAGGTCTTGTACCTGTTGAAAGATTCTGGCCAGCAAACAATCTTGATCGAACCGAATTGATCTTCAATGCGAAACAATGCAAAGCGGTCACCCTTCTTGGTGGTCTTGATCGCCAAATCAACAACCATGCCGCCCAACGCGATGATCTCGCCATCTTCACGCTCGGTGAGGTTTCCAGCATCCGTGTTCGTCAGGCTTTGGATGGATTCGGAGTAGTCTTCTAAGGGGTGCCCACTGGCATAGAATCCTAGTGCATCTTTTTCGTATGCCAGCAGCTCCCTACGGCTCCAGGGCTTGACTTCAGTCAATGGTGGATCAACTGATTCAGGATTATCAGCCTCGGTAAAAACAGCGAATAATCCTGTTTGCCCGGAGGCCTTATCCTTTTGTGCCCGAGTGCCATTTTCAATCGCACGATCCACTGCGGCCAACATCGCCGCACGATTGGCCGCTTGAAAATCGAAGGCCCCCGCTTTGATTAGCGATTCAAAGACGCGCTTGTTCGCAGCCCGTGAATCAACACGTTCAGCAAAATCAAAAATTGAGCGGAATGGCCCATCGGCGCGTGCCTGAATAATCATCTGCACAGCACTGGAACCGATGCCCTTGATCGCCGCCAACCCGAACCGAACGGCATTGCCGACCGCCGTAAAGCCTTCGTGACTGGTATTGACATCCGGTGGCAGAACCTGAATTCCAAAGGACTTCATCTCACTGATATAACGCGATAATTTCTCGGTGTTCGAGGCTTCGTTGGAGAGCACTGCCGCGTAAAAATGAGTAGGGTAGTGGGCTTTGAGAAAGGCTGTTTGATAGGCAAGGTATGCGTAAGCAAACGAATGCGAGCGGTTAAATCCATAATCGGCAAACTGCGCCATCAAGTTAAAGACAGTGGCGGCTTTCTCCTTGGCAATCCCACGCTCAATGGTGCCATTGATAAATTTCTCTTCGTGGGCCGCCATCTCTTCCTTCTTCTTTTTGCCCATGGCCCGGCGCATCAGGTCAGCTTCGCCTAGCGAGTAGCCTGCCAGCTTTTGCGCCAACTGCATGATCTGTTCCTGGTAAACGAGAATGCCATAGGTATTTTCCAGGATGTCCTTCATTTGCGGCACAATATAGGTAACTTTTTTGCGTCCGTGCCGACGGTCAATGTAATCGTCCACCATGCCACCATCGAGTGGGCCAGGGCGATAAAGCGCGTTGAGCGCAGAAAGATCCTCCAATCCTTGCGGACGCATCTTCCGGCAAATTTCGACCATGCCGGAGCTTTCAAACTGGAACACCGCATTCAGCAATCCGTCAGAGAATAGCTTCAGGGACTTTTCATCATTTAAGGGTATCTTGGCCAAGTCTGGCCGATGTCCATGCTCCCGTTCAATCGAGCGCAGACAGTCTTCGATAATCGTCAACGTCGTCAACGCCAAAAAGTCCATCTTGAGCATGCCCGTCTTTTCAAGATCGGACATGACAAATTGCGTGGTGAGCTCGTCGTTCTGCCCTTTGCAGACCGGGATCAATTCATGAATAGGCCTAGGGGAGATGACCACGCCGGCAGCGTGAACGGAGGTGTGCCGCGCGTTACCTTCCAACTTACGCGCTACTTCAATCAACTCAGCAACCTTCTCGTTGGTTTCAATGGCCTGCTTCAAGTCAGGATTTTGAGCAATCGCATCCTCAATAGAAACGTTCCGACCACGTACAGGTGGTGGGATCATCTTGGCGACTTTTTCCACCTCGCCATAATCCATTCCCAAAACCCGACCAACATCCTTAACGACTGCGCGTGATGCCATTGTCCCAAAAGTGATGATTTGAGCTACATTTTGACGCCCGTAAAGGTCGCTCACGTAATTTATGACTTCAGCGCGCCCTCGCACACAGAAATCAACGTCAACGTCTGGCATACTTACGCGCTCCGGATTCAGAAATCGCTCGAAGAGTAGATCATACTGAAGCGGGTCAACGTCCGTGATCTTCATGCAATACGCGACCAAGCTGCCAGCAGCAGAACCTCTTCCTGGTCCTACAGGTATTCCATTTTTCTTCGCGTAGTTTATGAAGTCCCAGACAATCAGAAAATATCCGGGAAACCCCATCTTTTTAATCGTAGCGATCTCGTGGGCCAAGCGCTCCTTATATTTCGTCACGGAGTAGCGCAACGACCCGGCACCCTCTAAAGCCAGCCAAACCTCTTGATACCTTGTTTCGAATCCATCCCAAGCAGTCTTCTCAAAATAGCTTTCAATGGTGAACCCTTCCGGTACGGGGTAAACAGGAACCTGATCAATGGTTTTCGGAAATTCCAAGTTGCATTTTTCGGCGATCTCCAAGGTATTCTGTAAAAGCTGAGGTTCTTCGCCAAAAAGTCCCCACATCTCGTCCGCGCTAGTGAAGTAAAAATTGGGAGTCCCATATATCGGGGTACTGATTTCGCTGATCTTTTTGCCACGGCCAATACAAAGCAGCGCATCGTGCGCCTTCACATCCGCCGCATTTAAGTAATGGGAGTCGTTCGTGCCAACCAACGGCACACCCGTCTTCTTTGATAACTCAACCATGGGCTTTCGGATACGGCGCTGTGCATCAAGCCCATGCTCCTGAATTTCCAAGTAGTAATTTCCTTTGCCGAGGATGTCTTGAAATTCAGTCGCAGCAGCCACGGCCTCATCAAATTTGTCGCGTAAAAGAAGGGCTGGCGGGACACCGCTAATACAGGCTGACAATCCAATCAGGCCAGCGCTGTGCTGAGCCAACAATTCCTTATCAATCCTTGGCTTGCGCCAGAAACCTTCAGTAAAAGCGAAGGAAGAAAGCTTGACTAAATTGTGATACCCCTCAAGGTCTTTGGCCAAAAGCACAATATGATTCGTGCCTTTTTCGCCTGGCTGTAAATTATCGTTACCACGATCATGCCTGCTACCTCGTGTGATATAGGCTTCAATTCCAATAATGGGCTTCACACCCACAGCTTTCATTTTGTGGTAAAAGGAGAGTGAGCCATAAAGATTCCCGTGGTCGGTAATCGCCACTGCGGGCATTTGCATCTCTGCCGCTCGCTTAGCAAGCGGACCGATCTTGATGGCCCCATCAAGCAAGCTATAATCAGTGTGCAGATGTAGGTGGACAAACTGTTTAGTCATAACTCTTAAATTTGGCAGGGGAACAGCTTAAGCAAAGCGCGTTTTAATGCCCTACCTGCTTAACTCTTTAACCTTAACGCTTAAGCAAGCTAAGCGTTCGCCTATTCCCACTCAATCGTACTCGGAGGCTTTGAACTAATATCGTAAACAACTCGATTAACCCCCCGCACCTCACTGATAATCCTTTGACTAAGCCGCGCGAGCAAGTCATAAGGTAAGCGCGACCAGTCTGCCGTCATTCCATCTTGGCTTTCAACTGCGCGGATGGCGATAACGTTTTCATAGGTGCGCTGATCTCCCATAACGCCAACCGTGCGTACTGGCAACAAAACAGCAAACACTTGCCATAGTTTATGATAGAGGCCAGCATCACACACTTCTTCCTGAATTATCTGATCCGCATCTTGTAAGACCCGAACTTTATCCGCGTCAATATCGCCCAATATTCTTACGGCTAAGCCTGGGCCTGGAAAAGGGTGACGATCTACCAAATCAGAAGAAAGCCCCAGCGCACGACCAACAGCCCTGACCTCATCCTTAAACAGTTCGCGTAATGGTTCTATAAGTTTAAGGTGCATCTTTTCAGGCAAACCGCCCACATTGTGATGACTCTTGATCACTGCCGACGGCCCTTTAACCGATTGTGACTCAATCACATCGGGATAGAGCGTTCCTTGCACCAAAAAATCAACCTCACCCAATTTGACGGCTTCTTCCTGAAACACTTCGATAAATTCATTGCCGATGATCTTTCGTTTGCGCTCCGGGTCAGATTCTGCTTTAAGCGAATTCAAAAAGCGCCCCCCCGCCGCGACTCCGACGATTTGCAAATCATCAATTTGCTTAAACGCCTTAAGCACATCCTCAAATTCGTGCTTACGTAAGACCCCATTATCAACAAAGACACAGGTTAAGCGTTTGCCTATAGCTTTTGAGACCAGCGCTGCGGCTACTGAAGAATCAACCCCGCCGGAAAGGCCGCAAATAGCCCTCCCCTCGCCAACTTGCGCACGAATCTGTCGAATTGCATCTTCGATGAAGGACTCAGACGTCCAATCCCCCTTACAGCCACAGATGCTTTTGACAAAATTCTCTAGAATGTGGCTGCCATCAGGCGTGTGCGCGACCTCAGGGTGAAACTGAATCCCATACCAGGATTTGGCGGTGCAAGCCACTGCCCCCAACGAATTCTCACTTGCGGCAAGCACTTCAAACCCTGGCGGCGCAACTGTGACGTGATCTCCATGACTCATCCAAACCGGAAATTCGGTTGGAACATTAGCAAATAAGGGGCTGGTAGCTGTAATGCGTATCGTTGCGGCACCGAATTCACGCCGGGCCGAAGGTTCAACCCGTCCGCCAAGAAAGTAGCTGAGCAGTTGTAAGCCATAACAAATGCCGAGAACCGGAGCACCTAGATGCAAAACCTCAACGGACGAATGCGGAGCATCCTTGTCATACACAGAACTCGGCCCGCCGGATAAAATGACCCCCTTGAGATTTCTTTGTTTCAGCAGTTCGGTTGATTGATTGTAGGGGTGGATTTCGCAATAGACCCCCAGTTCTCGAATGCGCCGGGCGATCAACTGCGTGTATTGCGAGCCGAAGTCCAGTATCACAATAGTTTCGAATGAATTGGACACTCTTTGCACCTCAGTATTTTTCTGATTGAAGATAGGTAAGAGGCCGTGAGTATACGCGAGCCATAACCAGAGAACAACCAGCCTGGCTGAAGCTTGACTGCAAGAACGGTGGCAGGGCTAGCTTATACTTCGATAGAGCCAGATGCTTCATTCGTCTTGCTTTTAGACGGTTGCCGCAGGCGCCCAAACAATCCTAGTAATTTCAAAAGCGGGCCGTGGATGACATACCCAAAACTCAGTACCAACAGCATCAGTTGAGAGTGAAACCAGATCAAAGCCAATAAGAGAGAGAAAAGCGGAAGGGCGATAAATGGCTTGTTTGATTGAAAGCCAATGTCTTTAAAACTGGTATACCGTAACGTACTCACCATTAAGACAGCTAAGAACCCCATCCCTGCAAGTAGTGACCAACTCAAGAACTCTTTTTGTGGTGGCGAATACATGGCAATCGGCAAAGGGGCAAAATGAACTACAGCAGCCAGCATTCCTGCGGCTGGGGGGATGGGTAAGCCAACAAAATAACGTTTATCCAGCTTAGGAGTATTGCCGGGTTGAGCAAATTTCGGAGACCTCGCCATCACATTGAATCGGGCCAGGCGCAAAGCTCCGCAAATCAGGAAAAAAAACGAGATGGCCCAACTCCATTTTTCCAGGCCGATCGTTGAGCCATACCCCCAGGTGTAGGCCAAAACTGCAGGAGCAACTCCGAACGTCACCACATCCGCGATACTGTCCAATTCAACGCCAAATTCACTGGTGGTCTTTGTCATGCGGGCAATTCGGCCATCTAAGCCATCGAAAAGGACAGCGACCCCAATCGCAATCGCGGCCTTATCAAAAAGGTGCGCCGCTTCCGGAGCGGCCAGGTTTTGAAAAGCTTTGGCAGAGTTTATCACTGCGTAAAATCCGCACAAGATATTCCCAATAGTGAATGCACTCGGAATGATATAGATACCTTTCCGAATGCCTCGGCGCGGGGGATTGCCTAGATTCGTTTCACTTGTATTCGTCAATGCGTGTCTCCGCAAATAAATTACACCTATCCAACCTGCGAGGCTCTACTCAACAGATAGTCCCAGGTTATGCACCTTAATCTGGTTAATTGATGGCGTGGATTCTAACACGAAGAGGGCGGAAACGCTGCTGCGTCTCCGCCCTCTCAACTCTTGTTCACATATTTTGCCAAACCAGCCAGCTTAATGCGAGGTATTGCTCGACTTATACTTATGGACGATAGCCTCCATCTGATCTTTCAGATGGAGCTTTTTCTTTTTAAGCAATATCTCTTCCATTTGTTCATCAGTGTTTGGGAAGGATAATTCGGAAAGTTCATGTAATCGTTCATCGTATTGATGATGTTCACTCGCCAAAGCACGATAATGCTCGTCATTAGCGAGAAGAAATTCTTTCAAGGATGTTTCAGTTGCTGGAATGCTCATCGGCTTGTCCTCCTTATAGGTAAGAGTTAGCGTTTAGGCGTCTGGTATCAGACAGGATGTGCAGATGGGCCGGATAATAATCCAAAGCCATTCGGTTTTCAAGATAGTCTCAAATTCAAATCGTGCTCTGCGTCCAAAATCTCAAGTCGAAAAAGGAGTGCGTCTTCTGGCGGGTCTCTGTAATAATCACGTCGTTTGCCAACCAGTACGAATCCGATGGATTTGTATAAACAGGTTGCTGCCAAATTGCTTTCCCGGACTTCTAAAAACGCTTGTCTGACTCCGCACTGCCAAGCCTGCCTAATGGCTACTGTCATCAGAGCCAACCCAATTCCCTGTCGGCGTGCAGTAGCAGCCACTACCAAGCTGTCCACTTCCAATTCATCAGGAACAATATACCCCGAAAACATCCCAATTAAGCTTCTGGAAGATCCCGAATCATGGACTTCTATAGCAGTTAAAAGCAATGATTGAGAATTGGAGACCCGCCGCAATAGAGCCGCTTCACCTAGACTTTGCAGTCCTGAATCAATTTCGAGTTGGCAAGCGGCGGCAACGTCGGGCGCTGAGAGCAGTTCAATTTTATATGCTTTTTTTTGCATATTTGATCTCTGCGTCTGAAGGTCTGAGGTAATAAGCATGCAGTTCGGGATTGGGGTCATTTTCAAGAAAGTCATCCGCGTACAGTGCGAGCGTGACTGCCAGCGATGATTCCGGCCATTCGCATCGCTGCAAATAGTTAAGGGTAGACCGAAGGGACTCCGGGCCAATTATCGAAGCGCCCGAAGTTTCTGCACTCAGAAGTTCTGACAATTCAGTAATAGGCACGACCACATCGGGCGCGATCGTTTGAATGGGCATACGATGGCTTACAGACCGTTTCGCAACAATGACTTCATTTCTGCCTGCCTCAAGCACCACGATAAATTCACCCGGCACGCCTACTGAAAGGGCGGTAAGATCAATGGTATTCACTCCCAGAATGCGGCACTGTGCGGCTTGGGCTAAGCCCTTGAGAGCAGAAAGCCCAACTCGCAGCCCGGTAAAACTACCAGGCCCGGTGACTCCGGCAAAAAGATCTATTTGCGTTAGGCTTAATCCCGCCTTAGTTAATAGAGTTTGCAAATTACCAAAAAACGATTGTGAATGTGGGGCCTGGCTTTCATTGCATAGCGCAGCGATTAACGTGCGGTTTCTTGCCACAGCATAACTAGCCAGGGCTGCCGTTGTATCCACAGCAAGTACAATTTTCCCATCCATATATCGGTCGTCCTTTAACTGATTTGGCATGTTTGACAGCCCTGTAAATCAAATTATATATTGCGCTCGACCTGACAACAATCAGCCGGATTTGCAACCCCTTTTCGCAAAGAATGATAGGATAAGTAACATGAGATCAACCGAAAAGGCTCCACAGCTTACTCCCATGCTAAGGCAATATCACGAGATAAAAAGACAGTACCCCGGAACGCTACTTTTTTTTCGTTTGGGTGACTTTTACGAGTTGTTCTACGACGATGCTTTAATCGGTTCGCGCGAGATGGAAATCACGTTGACGGCACGCCACAAGGAGCGCGGCTCGCCCGTGCCGATGTGCGGAGTACCCTATCACGCGGCGGCCAATTACATTGCCAAGCTGGTCAAGAAAGGCTACCGCGTGGCAATTTGCGACCAAGCCGAACCGGCACAAACCGCCAAACTGGTCAGACGCGAGGTCGTGCGCGTGATCACGCCCGGCACGGCGCTGGAAAACCAGTTACTAGAAAGTAAGCAGAACAATTATCTGGCTTCAGTCTGCGGGTCGGGCGAGGGGATGGGTTTGGCCTTGCTGGATATTTCTACCGGCGAATTCCTGACCACACAGTTTCGCGGAGCCGAAGCGTGGCAACAGCTTCAGGAGCAACTGGCGATTTTTGCGCCGAAAGAGATCATCCTGCCGCACTCCCTGTCACCTCTCTTTGCCAAACCAAAAAGTGCCGAACCCGCGCACACATCAGTCATCCCAACGGAAACAACCAATCCCCAAATATCAAGCGAATCAAAAACCACCCCGTTATCAGACTATCGAACTGCCAGCGAACAGGCGGCCTTGACCCATTTGGACGATTGGCTGTTCGGCTTTGAGCATGCGGAGTCTTTGTTGCGCACCCAATTGGAAGTGATTTCACTGGACGGGTTCGGGTTAGCGGGCAAAACCTTTGCCATCTGCGCGGCGGGTGCTGCGGTACATTATGTCAACGAAACGCAGCGCGCACAGGCGACGCATTTGAGCGAGATCACATTCTTCGAGCAACACGACGCGCTGATTCTCGACGCACCGACGGTCAGTAATTTGGAGTTGGTCAGTGCTTCCAACGGCAGTACTGAGGGGAGCCTGTTTGGAATTCTGGATGAAACGATGACCGGGATGGGGGCGCGGTTGTTGCGGCAATGGCTATTGCGGCCGTCGGTCAAGCTGGGCGAGATCAACACGCGTCTGGATGCGGTCGAGGAATTGAAAACCGCGCCGATCAAACGCGATCAGATTCGGCGGCAGTTGGAGCCGATGGGCGACCTGGAACGGCTGGCCGGCAAGGTCACGCTGGGGCGGGCGAATGCGCGCGATCTGGTGGCGTTGCGGCAATCGCTGGAGGTCATTCCCACGCTGCACCACACCATCGCCGAATCGCGGACTTCCCTGTTGCAGGTGTTGGCCGAAGGGCTGGATGAATTGGAAGACGTGCGTACCCTGATCACCGAAGCCGTCGCCGAGGAACCGCCCGCCGCCAGTAATGAGCCGGGGATGATCCGCGCAGGGTACAACCCTGAACTGGATGAGTTGCGGAATCTGGCGCAGAGCGGCAAAAGCTACATCGCGGCCATCGAAGCGCGCGAGCGGGGCCGTTCAGGTATCGCTTCACTCAAGGTTAAGTATAACAATGTCTTTGGTTACTTTATCGAGGTTAGTAATTCACATAAAGATAAAGTCCCATCTGAATATGAGCGCAAGCAAACTCTTGTGAATGCAGAACGGTTTACAACACCTGAGCTAAAAGAATATGAAATTAAGGTTTTAGGCGCGGAAGATCGCATCATTCAATTGGAAATAGAGCTATTTAGCTCGATTCGCCAGAGCATCGCTCGCGAGGTCAAACGCATTCAGGCCGTGGCCCGCGTTTTGGCGGCGCTGGACTGCCTGACTTCGCTGGCCGAGGTCGCGGCGCGGCGCAATTACACCCGGCCCGCACTGCACGAAGGCGATGAGATCAAGATCATGGGCGGGCGCCACGCGGTCATTGAGACGCTGGGCGAACGCTTTGTGCCGAATGACCTGCTGGTCAACAACACGACCGACCGGTTGCTGATCATCACCGGGCCGAATATGGGCGGCAAATCGGTCTTCCTGAAACAGACCGCCCTGATCGTCATCCTGGCGCAGATAGGCAGCTTCGTACCCGCCGCATCGGCTTCGTTGGCGCTGGTGGATCGCATCTTCACGCGGGTGGGCGCGTCGGACAATCTGGCGCTGGGCCGTTCAACCTTTATGGTAGAGATGACCGAGACCTCGAACATCCTCAACACCGCCACGCCGCGCAGCTTGGTGCTGCTGGACGAGGTCGGACGCGGGACGGCGACCTTCGACGGATTGTCGCTGGCCTGGGCGATTGCCGAATACCTGCACGACCACGGCCAGCACAATGCCAAGACGCTCTTCGCCACGCACTACCACGAACTAACCGAACTGGCGAAGCTGCGCCCCGGCGTGCGCAATTATCAGGTCGCCGTGTCCGAAGCCGGCGGCGACATCGTCTTCCTGCGCCGCGTCGTGCCGGGGAGCGCGAGCAAAAGCTACGGTATAGAAGTCGCACGGTTGGCCGGGTTGCCGAAAACGGTGATCGAACGGGCGCGGGAGATTCTGACGAATTTGGAGCAGAACGAACTGGATGTGACTGGCAAACCGAAGTTCGCGCGGCATTTGAAGAAACCCAGCAAGCACGTCAATCAACTTTCGTTGCTTGATCCGCCGCCCGATGAAAGCGAAACGTAAATCCGCTTGTCAGCCTGCCGCTTGCGGGGGAGAATGCGTCTGTCTCAAAAAGCGCAAAAGAGAGGCCCGTGATGAGTTTGCCGCAGCGTGAATTGCAATTTACTGTCGCCGAATACCACGCGACAGAACATTAAACTGTGGAACGGAACGAATACCTGGACGGGTTCATTTACCGAATGGCTGGTGAAAGCACGGGGCAATCGGTACCAACCTTACGCGCGTCATCAGTACGCAGTTGCTGGGCACCCCTTGCCAAGTTTTCAGCAAGGACACCAAAGTCCGCAGCGGCCCATTACCAGAGCGTTTCAATTCAACCAAAGGACTGTTTTCTTATCCTGATGTGGTTGTCGTTTGCGGCAAGCTGCAACTCCTGGACGAACATCGCGACGTGTTGCTCAATCCGACGGTCATCATTGAGGTCACTTCCCCAACCACCGAGCATTTTGACCGCACGGAAAATGGATGCGCTATCAACGCTGGCTACTGACCTTGAGCGACTACATCCTGGTAGCCCAAACCCGCCCCCGTCATCGAATATTACCAACGCGCCGCCGAGAACCGCTGGACGTACACGGCGGTGAGCGAAACGGGCAGCCTGTTTATTGCTTCGATTGAATGCACATTGGTGTTGGCGGAGGTTTATGACCAGGTTGAATTTCCGCCGCCAAATATGACTAATGACATAGATCATTCAACTCAATCAATAAGTTAGCTCAGTTGTCGGCGCGCCGACATTCAGCAGTTACAATCCACTGTTCAAATACGATGTTCTTTGATCGGGATGGATTTTGGAGATATTCGTTGCAGAGTTGTCCAAAGAACATCAGCCTCGGAATTTTGTTGCAGGGTTTCCCTGATCAGATACCCTTCGAAAATTTTGCCAATTTTCGTCTCTTCAACTTTCCCCCAACGTTCGTCATATGACCCGTTAAAAATGTCGCATGGCAAATGAACGCTAGCATGCGGGTTCTCGTACACGACAACTCGTAAGACTTTTCTGGTGATAATACCTCTCTGTTTCAATTCTAAAATGTTGTTGAGAGCAATTACGGCCTCTGCAACTCCATCATAATCTGACGGCAAAAGCCTGTGTTGATCGTCCAGCATTTGCGTCATCTCGGTTGGCACCACAGTTACTTCCTCAAGCACAATAACAAAGCTAAAGTGCTGATAGCACGGTTCTTGTTTTTGATAATCGAACATGCGCCCAGCCCGAAAACCTATGTCGCGCCAATCGCCGAAAGAGGTTTTTGTCGTGCCGGATTCATCAAATTGCCACGACATCACACCAAACATTGCACCCAAGACAATACCTGGCTCCAGAAAGATTGGATCTGAACTGTTGTTGTATAACACCACGGAGCACGAGAACTCTTTGTAATCGTCGAACTGCTTCGAAGCCTTCTTGATCTTTGTGAATATACGCCGGTAAGGATCAAGCTCTTCTTCAGCAAAAATTCCCGTACCGGGCGGCAAAGATTGGTCACCCTCAAATTCTTTCACATCGAAATACAAGTCTGCTCCCCCGATAGACACACGGTCGTCAAGCTGGTGCGTTTTCCCCGCCAGCATTTTCGGTTGGGGTTCAAATACGTAGCCGCGCTCGGCTAGGTATTGATCGAACAAAAGTTCTGATTTGGTTCTTTCCTTTGGCATTTGTCCTCCCTTGATTATTGGTTGTCTCTCCCGATAAACGCGGAACCACGTGATTGCCGCGCACGAAGGCCATCGGCGATGAAGTCCGCAAGCTTTTCCGCTTCCTTCCATTTGGCGGTTCGGCGTGTGGCGTCCATATCTTCTGCGCGGATGATTGCACGCAAAACAGGGATTGACTGATCGCGCAGCCAAAGGCGAAAGTCCGTTTCGTCGCGGGAGTTCCACTCGGCATGAATGTCAGGCAGATTCTTCGGCAAGCGCACCGTCGGCGTTTTCTTCGGCTTTGCTTTCTTTTCGGGCAGTTCAGATAGCAGGGCTTCAAGCTTGCTCGAAAACTCCAGGTTGCGCGCGGACTCCTCGGCGAGCAAATCCACTAAGCCGCGCAGCAAATCAATCAGTGCTTTTTCTTTTCGCATAGCTGCTTGATCTCCTGAGTAAGGCCGCGCAATGGTTCATATGCGTTGCCGTATTTTCCCTTGAAGGTATGGATGTCGGCATCCACGTCCGCACCACGAGCAACTGCAACGGCCTGCGGAATCTCGTTGTTAAACAATGGCGGCTGCGGCAATACACCAGGCTCGTTGAAGTGACCAAGCCGTCTCTCCCTAAGGTCAGCGATAACCCTAGGGTGCAGATTATTGTTAGCTTGTACCTTGGTAGCTACGATTCCCAGTGGGGGAATTGGACGACTGATGTCTTCAGCGAAGCGCACCACATTCTCAACAATCTGATAAATGCCCCACGTTGATAGAATGTCTGGGATGGTGGGAATCACGTACCCTGTGGAAATTCTCAGTCCGTTTTTTGTAACGATGCCAAGACTTGGAGGACAGTCAATGAGGATGTAGTCATAGCGGTCAATGATGGGTTGGATCGCCACGCGCAGGATTTCGAGCGGATTGGCGGTGAAGTTGCCGGACAGCGCAATCATTGGGATGCTTTCCTGGAGATCAAGGAGCCGGATGCTCGAAGGCAACAAATCAAGCCGCGCGATGCCGTCATTGATAGTTGAAACCCCGTGGACAATTGCTTTTTCGATATCGAACTTTGGTGCCTCGCGCGGTTTCAGCCGATCTTCGAAAAGTTGTGCGATGGTACGACCTTCCTTATCCAGGTCCTCCCATTGCTTTTCCTTGATGACTGCAATGGTCGCGTTGGTTTGTGGGTCGAGATCAATAAGAAGTACGTGCTTGTGCTCTTCCTGCGCCAGCATTTCGGCTACAGCTACCGCTGTGGTGGTCTTTCCAACGCCACCCTTCAGGTTAATGAAGCTTAGGACATGAGTTTCCTTCCTCTTGAATATCTTTACCCAAGCTTCGATTCGCTCCCGTTCCCAGACCGGCCCACTCTGTAGGTTCTGAATAGGGCGTGGAAAGTCGTCGTATCGCATGCGCCAGTTGCTGACTACTTGCTTGGAGACTCCTGCGAGATCAGCGATTTCAGCTACTCCAACGAGGTTATCAGTAGGCATAAATAAGCTCCTTTCAGCTTTCAAATCTAATAATCTAGTGCGAATAACCCACACAATACGCCATATTTGTGTACAATATCAACAAAACATTGTTCTTGTATAGAAACCTCCTTCGGCTAAATATCAGCCTTTGACGAATCGCTTGATCTTCTCCCAATCGAAATTCTGTGCGCGAGGTGATGACGAAGCGGCAGCGCGGATAGGTTTTGATCTGCTGATCTACCCATTGCGAGAGTGCGCGCCGTTGGCGCTGTCAGCCACTTCACCCAAGCCATCCAGCAGAACAAGGCACTGATTGGCTTTGAGTTGTTGCGCAACCAAGCGGTGGGCGGGTTGAGTTTGGGGTAATGGTCTTTACGGCTGAAATAGCTTTGCGCCAGCTCGGCCAGCGTCAACGCGGGATTAGCGGTCACTGCCGCTAGGTGATCGCGCAGGAAGAGCAGGATCGGCGTGTAGGAGGTAACGCGATAAGGGCGCTGCCGGTTGGGGCCAGCGTGATGGCGGCGTGTTGCAACGGCGTTATCTTGCCATAGCTTCACAGGAAAGAGGGCGGGCCGATGATCGCCAAGGCACACCCATCTTCGGAGCGGTCTTTGATGGCGCGCACATAATTCCACAAGCTGCGCGCGTTCTCGAAGGCCTTTTTCGCCAGCGAGTCGTTGAGGGTGCGCTCAAAACATGCGGAAGCGATTTTGAGGTACACGAAGACGCGCTCTAGCTTGCTCGTGTGCGCGCCGATCAGGCCCAGGCCTTCGATGTTGAAGACTTCGTAATCGAGCGCGACTTGGCAGCGGTAGCGTTTGGCAAAGCCGGGCGAGTATTTGGCGGGCAGAGCTTTGAGCCAACTGGCTGTGGCGACGAGGGTGCTGTCCTTGAAATGCTTTTCCCAGAGCTCGCGGCAGGGGTAATGGTTCAACTAGGAGAACCATTACCCGCGTAGGAAGGCGGGCGCAGAATTTGGCGATTGCCAACAGCAGGAGCGCGAATCCGTAGGCCAGCACGATTGCAACCAAAGTGTTTTGATCACGTCGAGGCGAAAAGGCCAAGCCGTAGCGAGACCCGCCAGCAACAACGGTTGCGCAGAGGGCAAGGCCTTCTTGATGAATTCGAGCAATTCGCCGATGACTTTCTCTTCGTCGGACACGTGCACGCGTTCCTCTTTGGCATTTGGGTTTGGGGGTTGCGGCGTTGCTGAAGTGTACAAGGTTCTCAGCGCGGGCATTTTACGGAGTAGGTTCGCAATTGGCTAGCAGTTTTTCGGGCCGATAAGCTTGTGTTTTCCGTATGCAGAGCGGGCTGATCGCTTCCTGCGGTCCGAAGGACAAACGCATTGGCGACCCGGCAAGGGTAGTTACCGTGACAGAGCAAACCAACAATTTGCCCTATATCGGCTGTCGGCGCGCCGACCAAAACCAGAAACCATTTCGGCTTAATAAGAAAGCAAGTCTCAGCTAAGCATACAGTTAAATGAAATTAGGGCAAATCTCAGATTAAACTTCAGCTTCAACTGAAATTTCAAATACTATATTTTTCTATTATTTACAGAACTAAACCAATCAATTACTAGAATCATTCTCAAGTAAATTCACATTCTATATTCAGATTTTAAGCTTCCCTTTCAGTGCCATTAAGGGAATTTCGTCAGATCAAAGCACCCATGAAAGCAGTCATTCATCGGCGGAATAGCAGCACATTAGTGTGTTCGAAGCAGTTGTAATTGCTGAAGCTGCCGAGGGGAGACCTTTGGTCTCAACCTTATCAGATGTTTCTCCATTGCGAAGAATGGCGGATGCGAGTTTGTTGACTGTGCTGCGGTCATTGCCTACGCATATGTTTATGCTAAGATGTGCGCGCATTAAGGCAGTATTCTCAATTCGCACGTTCCAGTTGCATTCATTCCTAAGGAGGCTAGCCAAGTGCCAAACCCATTTGCGCTACAAACTTCGCAGCAGGATGGCTTATCTGTCATCACGCTGGAAGGGTTTGTTGACGCCCACACCGCGCCACAATTTGAGAGCGCTGTTCAATCCGAAATGGACGCGGGCCGCACCAAAATCATCGTGGATTGCATGAAGCTCAATTATATTTCGTCTGCCGGGTTGGGCGTGTTTATGAGCTTTATTGAGGAGATCCGCGAGCTTGGCGGCGACATCAAAATTTGCGGTCTTGTCCCCAAGGTCAAACATACATTCGAAATTCTGGGCTTCCAGGACATCTTCGAAATGGTGGACGATCTGCCCACCGCCGCGCAGCGTTTCGCGCAGGGGTAACACCCATTTCACCTCACTTATCTGCCCCACTTATCCGGAGGACGACTGCGATGGCATCCATCGAAAGACGTTTTACGCTGCAAGTTCCCTCTTCTACTGAAAATCTGGCGCTGATCCGTGAGTTCGTTGTCGGTGTGAGCGGACAAGCCGGCTTAGACGAGGGCGAAATTCCCAAGCTTGAACTGGCTGTAGATGAAGCTTGCGCCAACGTGATTGAGCACGCCTATGGGCACGACATAAGCCAGGACGTAACAATACGAGTGACGTTTGACGAATCCGCCCTACGCATTTCTGTGATTGACGAAGGGCGCGGATTTGACCCGGGTCACCTACCCGACGCGAACGTTGACCGGCTGGTACATGAACGCAAATCGGGCGGCTTAGGCGTGCGGCTGATTCGCACCTTGATGGATGAAGTCGAATACCAAAATGTGCCCGGCCAGAAAAACGAACTGCACATGACCAAACTTATTCGCAAAACTGCCTAAGCCGATTATGGCGGCCTCTTTCAAAATAGGCTGATCACATCCAGGCGCTATCCCCATTTCTCTATGACAACCTCGCTCGCACCTTCCCGGCTAGAAGCCCTGCTCGAATCCGCGCAGTTGCTCCATTCCTCGCTCAATCTCGAAGACCTGCTGCGCCACCTGCTGCGTTCCGTGATGGGCCGCTTGCTGGTCACCAAAGCTTTCATCGCCGTCGCGCACGAAGACGGGATGAAACTTGAGTTGGTGCGCGGTCTGGCGAAACTCAAGACCGGCAACGCCTATCGGCCTGAAGACGCTCGCGAAGTCGGTATTGATCTGATCTTGCCGATTGGCGATGAATCCAATCCCACCGGGCTGCTGGGCATTTGCAAACCTGGCAATCGCGAATTGGATGACGAAGAGATTGCGTTTATTCAGGCTCTGCTGGGTATGGCCGCCAGCGGCATTGACAATGCGCGTTCGCACGCCGAAACCAACCGGCTAAATCAAGCGCTGGATCAAAAGGTACAGGACATGCAGGCGCTGATTGATCTGGGACGGGGATTGACATCGAGTTTCGAGCCTGAAGAAGTTGCGCAACTGCTGATGCTGACCTTGTCCGGACGCTGGATGGTGCGCAAGTACGCCCTGATTGCCTGGAAAAAAGGCCAGCCGCCGGTCGTTCGTCAAAAGGGCATGAGCCTCGAAGCACTCACCGATTACGACCGCTATGGTTATGACCCCGAAAAGCTGGACGATGCCTTGCGGCCCGACCAAATGCCCGAAGGCTGGGTCAGAGACCTGATCGAAGCGGAACAAGGCAAGATTGTTTTCCCGATCAAAGCCGGTGACGACACCACTGGCGGCCTAGTGATCTTAGGCGCGCGTCCCGGCAATCTGCCCTACTCCGCGCCTGATCTGGAATTCGGCGCGGGCCTGGTCGCCCAAGCCGCCGTAGCCTTTGAAAACTCCTGGTTCTTTCGCACGGCGGTCGAGCGCAAAAAGGTCGAGCAGGAATTGGAATTGGCAGCTTCGATTCAACAAAACCTCTTCCCTGGCAATTTGCCCAAACTGGCAAATTATGACCTGGCCGCGCGCAACCGCCCCGCGCGCCAGTGCGGCGGCGATTATTATGACTTGCTGCCGATGGGTGTTGGCTACACCGACGACCAGCATTTGATTTGCGTAGCCGATGTTTCCGGTAAAGGGCTGCCGGCCTCGCTGCTGATGAGCAATATGCAAGCGACCTTGCGCGCCTTGATCGGTCGCCTTCCCTGCCTGACCGATCTCGTCACACATACCAATGCCCTGCTGTTTGCGACGACGCCTTCCAATAAATATGTCACGGCAATCTTGCTGGAACTGGATGCGGCCACAGGCAAGTGCCGCTACGTCAACGCCGGCCACACCGATTGTCTGCTCCTGCGCGCCGATGGCGAAGCCGTCTGGTTGCAATCTACAGGAACGCCGCTGGGATTGATGGCCCCTGACGTCGTGGCAATGTTGCAGCCATACGAACAATGCGAGTTCATCTTGAATCCCGGCGACCTCGTGGCGCTCTTTTCTGACGGCGTCACCGAAGCACAGGACATAGACGAGAACGAATTCGGCGAAGAACGCACGGCCAACTTTATCAGACCCATCGCCCACGAACCGGCAGCCGAGGTTGTTGAAAAAGTCTTCAACGAGATTGACCGGTATGCGGGTGCCGCGCCGCAATACGACGACATCACGCTGATGGTGATCAAACGATTGGCCTAACGCCAACCCCTGCGTTCTGTGGGAAGCCTTTTGAATATCCTTAAAGCAGTGAGCCGCAAACTATGAAGCCTCCATCGCGCTGGGTTCATGTCTGTATTCTGCTTGGCCTCTGGGCGCTCCTTTACGCCTCTGCCTTCGCACAAGCGACGCCCTTTACGCTGACTGCCAACAGCTTGCGCGAGGGCAAAGCGGTTGAACTCGACAAGCCGGGCTGGAAATATACTCCCGGCGATGAGCCGCGCTTTGCCGATCCGCAGTTCGATGATCGTGCGTGGGAAACCTTGCCCGGCACAGCGATCACGCTCGACAGTATTCCAAAGAGAGGCTGGCACGGCAGCGGCTGGTTTCGGCTGCGTTTGCAAGTTGATCCGGCGCTCGCCAATCAGCCGCTGGCGCTGGTGATGGTGCATTACGGCGCGTCTGAGATTTTCCTGGATGGCAAGCTCGTCGAGCGTTTTGGCATGGTCGGGACGACACCAGAAACGGAAGTCGTTTACAACCCCAACACGCTGCCCATCAATATTGTGCTGGACGCACGCGGCGAGCATGTGCTGGCAGTGCGGCATTCGTGTATGGAAATGCGGGATATGTCCAGCGGCTGGGGTAAATGGATCGCGCGGCAAAGCGCCAGACCAGTAGTAAGCGCCTATGCCAATCGCACCAACAACTATGGCGCAGGGTTCGGCGTCTGGCTGGTAGAGGCCGGGCAGGCACGCGACGACCAGGTCACCAGAAGGACAGCCGGTGGCTTATACTTGCTGAATTTCGGACTGCTCCTAGCCATCGGGTTATTACATCTGCTGCTGTTCTGGTTCTATCCGAGCCAACGCGCCAATCTTTTCTTTGGCTTGTTTGCCTGCTCTTCCGCCGCCAGTAATATCATCTACTACCGTTGGAGCCTAAGCCATCAAAGCGCGACAGGCATTCTGTTGCAGAATGGGGCGAACAATACGTTGTCCTTTCTGGCGTTGGGAACGCTGCTGGCATTTATGTACACGGCGTTTGCGGAGTGCATTCCGAAAGGGCGCTGGCCGAAATGGTTCTGGCTCTGGGTCATGGCGGCGGCGCTCTATATTCCAATGAATTCAATTTTTGTGGGACTGGCTGAGACACGTTATTGGTACTTGTACATCCAGGCACTGACCTGGTTCCCTGTCATTGAGGTTGGGCGAGGAATGAGCCTGCCAGTTAAGAACAAGGTCTCGGGCGCCTGGATCGTCGGTGCCGGGATGCTCGGTTATACCTTGTATATGGCGTTGAACGTACTGATTCTGGTGCGGGGATTGTCAGGGGCGAACTTTTCAATAGCGATCAGGAGTGTGGTCATCCTCTTTCTGACCGGAGCCGTTTCGATCTTCCTAGCACGTCAGTTCGCTCGTACTAATCTCAATCTCGAAGAACAACTGGTACAAGTCAACCAACTCTCCGCCGCAGCGCTGGAACACGAGAAAGTCAAAGCCGAAAACGACCGCCGCGCCGCTGAACTGGAAGAAGCCCGCCAGTTGCAGCTTTCGATGCTGCCAAAGAAATTGCCCAACCTGCCGTATCTCGACATCGCCGCGTATATGAAAACCGCTTCGGAGATCGGCGGCGATTACTACGACTTTCATCTGGGCGAAGACGGCACGCTGACGATTGCGGTGGGCGATGCGACGGGACACGGTTTGAAAGCAGGCACGCTGGTCGCATCCATCAAAAGCTTGTTCGTCTCGCTGGCCTATCATTCCGACATCCCGCACATCTTCCACCGGATGAGCCGCGTGCTGAAAGAGATGAAACTGCGCGGCTTGTTTATGGCGATGACAATGGTCAAGGTGCAGGACCAGCAACTGTCCGTCTGCATTGCCGGGATGCCCTCCGTGCTGATTTATCGCGCCGCAACAGGCGAAGTCGAAGAGGTGCCGATCAAAGCAGTGCCGCTGGGCAGCCTGGCCAATTATCAATACCAACAACGTGAACTGACGCTGGCGGGCGGCGACGTGATCGTCTTGCTCAGCGACGGCTTGCTCGAACGCTTTAACCCCCAGCAGGAGATGTTCGAGGAAGCCCGCACCAAAGCAGCCCTCTGTGCCTGTGCGCAAACGGCTCCGGCAACCATCATCGAACAGCTTGTCAAAGCGGGTGAAGACTGGGCCGCAGGGCAAACACAGGATGACGATGTGACGTTGGTTGTGGTGAAGATGCGCTGACAAAGAGGTGTTCAGAGTTCACGCTTCAGCGTGTCTAAGTCGAAGGCACACGCTGAAGCGTGAACTCTGAACCTTAATTCAGTGCCATTACCCTGATAGCGCGTCGCGTCTGGACTCCCACCAACAGCTCCGGTAGATTGACGCTGGTAGATTTCAGCTTGAGTAGTAAATGCCGATTGATCCGGGAACACGCTTCGACCGTTATCGAATTCTCGCTCCACTGGGGTCGGGCGGGATGGGAGAGGTTTATTTAGCCCAAGACACCAAACTCGGGCGCAAGGTGGCACTCAAACTCCTACCTGAGAGATATACGCAAGACCCGAAGCGGCTGCGACGCTTTGAACAGGAGGCACGGGCGGCTTCGGCACTCAATCATCCCAACATCATTACCATTCATGAGATCGGCGAGGTAGGCGGCGTTCATTTCATCGCCACCGAATTCATCGAAGGCATCACCTTGCGCAAACGGCTCAGGCAGGAACGGCTGAGTATCAAAGAAGCCTTGGACGTTGCCATTCAGGTCGCCAACGCGTTAGTGGCGGCGCATTCCGCCAGCATCGTGCATCGCGACATCAAACCCGAAAACGTCATGCTGCGGCCCGATGGGTACGTTAAGGTTCTGGATTTCGGCTTGGCCAAGTTGATCGAGCAGAGTGTGCCCGCACAAACAGAAGCCGAAACGCGCACGACGGGAGAAAATGCTGACGAGGCCACAGGCGAAACTTCGCTTAACCGGCTAACTGACGACTCGGAAATGGTTTCTACGGAAACAATTGACCAAGCGACAGTCGCGCGGTCAACCGTCAAGCCCTTTGCAAACGAGCTTGTCTTTCCGGTGCTGGATCAGACTTCACCGACCGAGGTGGACACGGCGGGCGCCCAGTCATTGAGCGGCCATCCAACGCAGGCGGACGCCCCGCTCGGCCAGACGGTTCCCGGCTTGGTGATGGGGACGCTGCATTACATGTCGCCGGAACAGGTGCGCGGATTACGGATAGATACCCGCACGGACATTTTCAGTCTGGGTGTCATGATTTATGAAATGTTGGCGGGGCAGATGCCGTTTGAGGGCCGCGTGCGCAAAGACATCATGGCCGCCATCCTGTCTGACGAACCATTGCCCATCACGCGGCTGCGGCCTGAAACGCCTGATTTGTTGGAATGGATCACGGCCAAGGCGTTGATCAAAGAGCGCGAAGAGCGCTATCAGACGGCACGCGAGATGCTGAATGACTTGAAACGTTTGACGCAACGTTTAGATGTCGAAACAGAGTTGGCACGCAACCGCCGCGGGTTGGAAGACAGCGGCGGGGCGGAAGCCGAGTCAGCGCGCGACAGTGGTAGTCAACGGCTAACCAGAGATTCAGCCGGTAATCCAATTCCTCAAGACGCCGCGCAAAACCAGGTGCTATCAACCCAACATTTCAAAATGACCGAGCCCTCAGGCCCGAATTTCTACCCCGTCACTGATACGGCCAGCGTCAGGCGCCAACGCACGTTGCAGAACTTCCTCATCGCGATTCCATTGCTGCTGCTGAGTGGCTACCTCATCTACAATTTCGTTATCAGCCGCAAGACTCCGCCACTGCCCTTCTCGCAGATGAAAGTGACGCGCTTTACTTCCAGCGGCAAGGCGTTGCGCGCGGCGCTTTCGCCGGATGGGAAATACGTGGTCTATGCGGCGGGCGACACACGGCAACAACGCCTCTTGGTGCAACAAGTCACGACCGCCGGTTTAGCCGAGGCCGTGCCCGCCACCGAAGCGATCTATCGCGGGTTGACCTTTGCGCCGGATAGCAACTCCATTTTTTATGTTGTGCAAGAAGGCAACAATCCGACCCAGACGTTGTATCAAGTGCCCGTCTTGGGCGGCGCGCCGCGCAAGGTACTCACGGAAATTGACAGCGCCGTCAGTTTTGCGCCCGATGGCAAACGCCTGGCCTTCGTGCGGCGGTCGTTGGGCGCTAAAGAAGACTTGTTAATCATTGCCGATCCAAGCGGGAATGAATTGCAGCGACTAGCCGTGCGCAAGGGCGCGGAATTTTTCCAGACGACTGGTCTCGCCTGGTCGCCCAACGGCAAGACAATCGTCTGTCCGGCAGGCACAAATGAAGGTGGCCGTCATTTGTTCTATGTCGCGGTAGACGCGGTGACAGGGCAGATGCGCAAGCTGGCCGAAACCCGCTGGTCGAATGCCGGCCAACCGGCTTGGCTGCCTTCGGGTCAGGGCTTGATCGTCAGCGGCATCGAGTCCGGCACGACGCAGGCCCAGATTTGGCAAATCACCTTTCCGCAAGGCCGCGTGCAGCGATTGACCAATGGCTTGAATGACTACCGGGATTTGAGCATCGCGGCGGATGCGCACACGCTGATTGCCGTGCAAACCGAAGCGCAGGTCAACATCTGGATTACGCCGCAAGGCGCGCCGGGGCAGCCGAAACAAATTACGTCCGGCATCGGCCAATACAACGGCGTGCGTGGGCTGGGCTGGACGCCGGATGGCCGCCTCACCTATGTCTCGCGGCAAAGCGGCAGCCAGGATGTCTGGATCATGAATGGCGACGGTACACAGCCGCGCCAATTGACGACGCCGGAAACACGCGCCGATGTTTATCCCGTTGTCACGCCGGATGGGCAAACCATCGTCTTTGTTTCGACGCGCACGGGCAGTTCCAACTTGTACAGCATGGCCTTGGATGGCACGAATCAAAAACAACTGACCAACGGAACGAGCGATGAATTCCCTGTCATCACCGGCGATGGCCGCGCGGTGATATACACCATGACCGGCTCGACGCTGTATACCCTGTGGCGCGTGCCCATCAAGGGTGGACAGCCCGTGCAATTGACCGATCATTTATCGCAATGGCCGGCGGCCTCGCCTGACGGCAAGTGGATCGCGTGTTGGTATCGGCAGGAAACCAAACAACCCTGGCGTTTGGCGCTGCTCCCGGCCACAGGCGGCGCGCCGATGAAAACCCTGGCCTTGCCCGCCTCTGCCGACAGCGCGTTGCCGGTGCGTTGGTTGCCGATGCACGGCCCTGATGACGCGGGGGCCATCTGTTTTGTGGACACACGCAATGGCGTTTCCAATCTCTGGGCCTATCACATCGCGGATGGCACGGTGAGACAATTGACGGACTTCAACAGCGATCTCATCTTCTGGTTCGACATTGCCCCGGATGGAAAACAGATTGCCACCTCGCGCGGAACGCTGATCAACGACGTCCTCATGTTTTCGTTACCCAAAGAATGACCCCTTAACGGCAAACATTAAATCCCGTTAGGTGCGGTTTCGACCATTGGCCTTCCTCAAACTTGCGGCTATACTCTGCGGCACTTACAAACCTCTTTTTAGCAAACACAATCAAGACCGCCGCTTTTGCGGATGTACCACGGGTTGTCTGAAGTTGTGCGGGAGCAACATTCAGACAAACAGCTTGGCGTTTGGTGCGTGTGTGTGGACTGTCCACGGCAAGCGTGCGGGTTTCAGAGACTATAACCGACCAGTGTTTTAGGGCTTCAAATCGGTTGCCAGTTGCTGAAACTGAGGTGTTGAGGTGTGCCCTGTCCAGGCGCGCGCCAACGGCGGTGAATTCCGCCTTGAGCGCGGCTGGCTTGGCGTCATTCCCCACGTTTACGCTGAATCAACTTTTTGGGTTTTGTGCTGCTGAGCCTGCGATCCAGGTTTTGTCAGCAATGGGGTGTTGTGCGCCTATCCTCCGCTCAAACAAGCGCCGCAGCTTTCCCATCGTCACCAACTTGAAGGAGAAATCATGTTCGAACTTCGTTGCCTCCCCCTTACTGTTACTACTTTGTCCCTGCGCGGCGTCAGAGCCGCAGCTCTATGGCCCAGATTACTTTGGCTGTTGCTGATGACTTTGCTCTTGTGCCTGCCGGCGTTAGCCCAAACTGAAGACCCCTGGAACCGGCTCTATGTCACCAATTTTTTATCCAATAACGTTTCGGTGGTAGACCTGACGGCGGGCAAAGTGATGGCGACGATCCCCGTCGGAAAAAATCCAACCGGGATGGCTGTTTCACCCGACAAAGAAGAGGTTTACGTAGCCAATATGTGGTCAGGCACGGTCTCGGTCATCTCGACCGCCCAGAATGCCGTTACGCATACAATTCCGATTCCGACCTTCAATGAGCCGGCAGTACCTTTTGGACTGGCGATGATGCCGGATGGCAGCAAGGTATATGTCACCAATCTCAACGATGGCACAGTCCGGGTCATTGATACGCAAACCAAAAAAGTTGTTGATACCATCACGGCGGCTTACGACTGGGCAATGCGTTACATCGCGATTTCGCCGGATGGCGAGTACGCTTGGGCCATCGGCACCGGCGACGGCAAAATTTCAATAATTCGTACTTCGGACAACACCGTGGTCACCAAAATCCTGGGCCTGCCGAGCGCCCGGCATCTGGCGTTCACGCCGGACGGGACGCGCGCCTATGTAACAGGCGAGAAATTCAGCCGGGTTTATGTGATTGATGCGGTCAAATTTGTGCTGCTTTCGGTGATTCAATTTCCGGCAGGGGTCGGCACCATCACCACGGACATTTGCCGGGATGGCAAATTTGCAATGGTCTCGAACTTCTTTGGCAAGCCGACGCTGATAGACATTGACCCCCAATCGAGCCGCTATCATCAGATCATCGGTGAAGTCCCGCCCAAGAGTTCTTATGAATACTGTATTGTTATTGCTCCGGACGGAAAGTTTGCCTATCTGAGCAATCAGGCAGATCGCGGCGCGACACCCAATTCAATCAACATCATTGATCTAGATGCGGATTCGCCCACGCGGAACACCATCATCAATAGCATCCCGGTTGGCACACAACCCTGGGGCATTGCGGTAGTCAGGCAATTGCCCAGCTTTGAAAGCAACGCCCAAAATTGAGCCGTTCTTGGGAAAAGGAAAAGTTGCGGCGCATTGCAAAGCGCAAGCTGAGCCGCCAGGATTTTAGAGCGGGTTGCAATTGCGTGTACGGTAGAGCGCGCAGCGCCGAGGCGGTACCGCGCGCGTGAGCAAGCGGCGCGTCAAGCTTACGCCCTTGCCCGAATCGCCCAGGTGCCGCTTGCTCACGCGCGCGGTACCGCCTCGCGGCGCGGCTTTTCCCGTCAACTGAAGTGAAAGTCGGCGCTAGGATTGGTGGCGGGCATGTGGCCGACGGCGGAGTTGAAAACGAATGGCGCTGAAGCAGTCCCGGCAGTGGTACTGCTTCAGTGCCATTCTTCAAAACCAGTTGGCTGGAGTTGTAGCGGTAAAGCCTTCAGCCAAGCTTGCGAATCGGCCCGCTGTAGGCGTACTTCACGGTGACTCCATCCAATTGCTCAGGCAGTGCTGCGCGCAACTTTGGATCTTTCGTATCCAAATAAACCGTGAGCTCGGCTTCACCCGAATCTTTGATGTCAATGTCCAGGCCGACCACACCGGGTTGCCGCAAGAGTTCAGCCGCATACTTGCGCTTCAACGCGCGTACTTCATTGAGCGTTGCCATCATCGTCTCCTTCAAAGCCGGAGGCCGCCGCCAGCGTTTCAGGCCAAGCGCACTTTCAATTGCGTCAACACATCCGTGATGTGATTTGCAAAAGTGAAGGCGCCATTGGTCGAACCGGCGAACAGCAGGCCCACGACTTTATTGGTGTCGCGCTCCAGAATGCTTGATCCCGAATCGCCCGAATCACTAAACCGTTTGCCATTCAACCCACGAATCGCGATTTGATCCGTGAATGTCACGTCGCCGACTTCATAGGGCACGGTGAGATCGAATAAAACGCTGCTGACGCGGCCCGCGCGATATGAAGTGGTACGCCCGAATTTATGCACGATCATATCCTTCGCCGCCGTCTTGGTGCCAGTCGGTGCGCCAATGAAAAGAATCTCGCGCTTCACCTGGGCAGCCAGCACCACTTTGGCGATGGCGCAATCCACCAGGTTATCCGTGCGATCCGCGCGCAAGTCCACCCATCGCGTTAGCTCCGCCAGCTTATCGGTTGAAATTTTGCCGCCATCCAACAACCCCGGTTGAAAGATAGGCGCACCCGGGCTGAGCGCCTGCCGTATGGTCGTGCCATCGGGTTCCACGCCGCTTTCAAAGGCCAGCACATGATTGTTGCTGAGGATGTACAGGTTCCCTGCCGTATCCTTCACCAGCGCACCAAAGGTGCCGGCCATGACAAAGGCATCAGACGGTTCGCGAAATCCCACCGATGAACCGGGCTGAGCGGGTCGCGCTCGTTTCTTTGGGTCGGGCATGGCGGCTGCCGCCGGAGCCGCTGCTTTCTTGGCCGCCTTTTTCGCCGCCAGCGGCACGATCATGCCGACCTCCTCGACATCGGTCGGCATCCCGTCAATGCTGGCGGGCAGCTTTTCTTGTTTGGATAAAGCGGATTCGCGCAGCTTCGTGCGCACCAAAAACTTGATCGCCATCACCCCCGTGGGCACGCCATCCACGAGCTTTTCGTCAACCCCGACGCCCACAATGTTATTGGCCGTCGCCGCCGCGGCCACGGCTCTGAAGGTGATCGCCCGCCCTCGCACATTGGTCTGGCGGCTCAGATATTTGGAGGACATGGCGGACTTGGCTTGCGTCAAATCGGCCATTTCAGTTGCTGATAAGGTGGAAAAAAGTTTGGTTGCTGAACTCATCTGAGATGCTCCTTTCAAGGCTTGAACGTTGGTTGTTTACGTGAAGGCTGTCACTGCGATTCAGTTCGGCGCCTTCCGCAATTTGTTACTTATAGCATCACTTCCAGAATACGCGTCAGACGATGTGCATAGGTATGATGCTTGAGCGCTTGCTCTCTGCCCGCGCGTGCAATGCGGTCACCATCACTGCCCAGCAGTCGCGCGGCCCAGCGCAAACACTCTGAAGCAGTACCGACTTGAACTAAATGCTCGCCTTGGATAAGTCCCAACCTTTCGTATGCATCTGAACGTGAGCAAAGGAAGGGCTTCCCACAAGCAAGCGCTTCAAAAGTCCGCATACTGGTCATGACCGTTTTGGCGATGCCATCCAGGCCCCTCCGTTGGTTATTCAACCCAAGCACTACCTGGCCATGCCGATACTGTTCCGCTGTCGTTAGATAATGCGTATGTGCTCGCCAGTGGCGTCGGTACGGGTCAGGCCACATAAAATTCTCATAGCAATAGAGGGTTAAGGTATGCCCGATGTCTAACAATGGCTTCACTACCGTTTCTACGGCCCAGCGGCGCGCTTGATTGGAATACCAGTTGGCGCTGATTACAAATTCCGTGGCGTCCTCCGCAATGGGAAGAGGATGATGTATCTCAGGGCTGCAGGCGAGCGGGAGCCAAAATATACGGTCGTGACCTAATCGTTCCCGGTATAGAGGTAAACATTCTTCGTCGGTGGTAAAGACATAGTCAGCTAAGCGCGCTTGCGTGATGAATGCCTCAAACCAGTTGGGGTCTTCAATCGTCCACCAAGCGATAGGCTTTTCAAAATGACGGGCTTCGGCCAGTTTAACCACCGCGTCCGCCGCAACGCTGTTGAATGCCAAAATAATATCCGCCTCTTCTGGATGCCCGACAAAATGCGCGCAAGGTGTCAGGAAAGGCCCCAGGAACTCACCGCCGAGAGGATAGATGCGGGCACTGGCGAACTGGGTGTCGAATTCGGCTTCAACTTGTGCGGATGGCAATTCGGTCATCATTGTGTCGAGAGCGCGCTTGAGTAATGGCTGTGGGCGACAAACAACGCCACCAGTCAAAGGCACGAATACCTTCGCACGGTTGAGAGCGGCCCGTCGTTGATTATCGGCACGAGTGACCACTTATCGAGCAGATGTTGCCGGCGCTTGGCGAAGAGACCCGCGGCGTCAATGCCTTGAGCACGCATGTTGCGGATAGAAGAACGCGCATCCCGATGTAGGTACGTCATCCCATGAAAGCATTGGATTTGGTATCCCTTCAGCTCCATTTGAAAAGCCAGGTCGTTATCTTCAAATCCCCAACCCGCGCCGTTGAACGGCCCGCTCTCATCAAATCTGATGCCGTCAGCGAAGACCTCGCGGCGGAACATGCCATACTGCGTCCAGGCAACGATGTTACTTGTCTCGATCTTCATCCCGCTGACGCTGAAAAGTGTTGTCGCCGCGCGCGACCGTTGCGGAGACTGCCAGAATGAATTCGCCCCGATACAGCCTAACCATCGTTCGCTATTTTCCAGGTGGCGCATCATGGCGAAACTCGAGCACGGGACGATTTCAATGTCCCCATCAAGAAACAATAAATAATCCGCGCCCGCTTCGAGAAAGTAATCAATGATCTGATTTCTGGCGATTGAGTTCCCCAGGTTTTCGGTATTGAGAATCAGCCTGTATGGTACATCAATCTCCGGCTCGAGCGCGCGCAAGGCCGCCGCCATTCCGTCAGTCGAACCGTTATCGCAAAGGCAGAGAAAAGGCTGCTGGCCGAGCCGCCGCAGCATCCGCGCCTCCTCCAAATGAGCGCGCACTGAATCTATGCTGACATCACGTGTGTTCCACACGAGCAGGGCCAACATGACTTTCTTGCCTAAGGGCAGTTCAATCTGTGCTGCTGCCTTTTGATAGATACCGGCGATGCAGGCGTGGGGATAGGGCGGCAGGTTGAGGAATAGAGTTGAGTCCTCTTCGCGCGGCTCTGCTACTTCTTCAACCAAGGGCAGCAAACCGTTAGCTCGACACGCTGACTCAAGCGCTGCCGGGGTAACTTTATTCCAGCCGTTAAAAACTTCGCTGCGATCTGGCCGCATCACACCCAGCTTAAGCATGGCTGGCTCTTCCCAAAGAGAATCAAAGTAGTAATCGGAGGTCACAATCAGCAACCCGCCCGGTTTCAGCTTGCGTGCCATTTCCGCCAGCAGCGTTTCCCGTTGCACAGCCAACAAATGTTCCAGCGTGTTGATGCAGAAGACGCGCTCGAAAGCTTCGTCGGGAACGTCCACAGGCAACTGAAAACGCCCTTGTTGAATGGGGCTCCAATGCTGGTAGCGCACGTCAGGATACAGCCGGGCCAACTGCTCACCGAACCCGGCTGGATTGATGGTACAGTCCAATACTGACATTGTGTTTCCCAACCGCGCTTGGAATAAGGCAAAGGGCAATTCCCATTGCCGCATACGCGGCAATGCCTTTCCAGCATTAAAGGCTTTGTATTCGGGCAAGCTTAGGTCGGTTTGTTTGGCAATCATCATGACGCTATTTCCCTCCGCTGAAACCATTGACGAGACCGCTGCCGAGGTGCCGCCCGCTTTCGTCAGGTCAAGCTGTAGTGCTGGAGACTGCGTTATCAAAGCCTGAGATGGTTGATAACAGTCCCATTCCGCGCCCATCACCTGGCGAATCTCGGCGAGTGCACAAGGATGATAGCGGGCGTCTTGCGTGCGTTTCGGACTGGTATTTTGGTCGTGAATCAGCGCCACAAAGAACGACGCATCCGGCAGCGCCAAAATCTTCTTGCCACGGGCCGCGCAAGCCCAAACGAAGCGCGTGTCTTCGCCCGTGTTGATCTCGGGAAAGGGCTGTGCCTGCCAGACCGCTTTGCGGTAACAGAGCGTCCCGCCCGCCACCCACGCCCGCAGCCCCGCCGGATAAACATACTTCCAAGCCCGCGGCGCTACCGGATCGAAAAAGAACAACTCGCGCAACCCGCACACCTCGGCCTCGTGCGCCAGCAACTGCTCGACTTGATAACCGATGCGCCAATCGGCCATCCAATCATCATCATCCCAATGCAAAATGATCTCGCCGCGCGCTTGTTGGCAGGCGAGATTGCGTTTCGCGCCCAGGCTGTGGCGTTCGGGCAAGCGGAGATAACGGATGCGGTCATCGGCTGGAAGGAGGTCGGCCACGGCGTCTGTACCATCGTCCACGATCAGCAATTCTTTGGCAGGATAGTCTTGCCGCAGAAATTGGTGAATGGCGCGGGGGAGAAAGGCGCGACGGTTATGCGTGGGTAAAATGCAAGAGACGAAGAGCTGTGGATTCATCGGGTGCTCGCGCGAGTTCAATCAACGTCGCTGAATTGGGGCAAGGTCGGCCAGCATTGACAGGGCTTCGAGCGCTTTCACGCGTTCAATGCGTGACGACGATTCGCTGCCGCCCAGCGCCAGCGCGGGCACATAGGTGTACATTTCGTCCCAGGCAAGAGCGCCGGCTTTTTTGCGCGCCTTACGAACCAGCCCAGGCAGGTATGTTTGCGGCGCGAAATCGCTCGCCGTCAACATGCGTGAAAAGAACCGATCGGCATCACCAACCGTCATCATAATCAGCGACTCGTGCACCATCACAAACCAGAAGACGCCTTCATCCCACACGAAAAGATCGCCGATTGCCGTGCGCGCCAGGACTTGTGCATGCGGCGAATTCGCAAACCACGCGGCTGCCGCGTTACGCCAATCATCGGGATCACAAAGCCATAAGACCTGCTCCTTATATGAACACCAGCCTTCTTTGCTCAGTATCTCGCGCATCACCGGCGGAATTCGCTCACCCAGGCGCGCCTCGTCGGCGGCGCTGTAGTCGCGATAACATTCGCCCGGGCCGAAGGCTTGTAAAAAGCTTTCCGCTGCAGATAACTTGGAACGACGTGCCATTTTGTTTTCCTCAGTGTTTTAACGAAACGTTCATCTTAACCTGACGCCAAAATGCGCGGCGTATTCTCAAACGCTTCATCGCCGCCTCAACACCCTTTTTAAGCACACTCGCCAAGTGCGCCGGCTTTCTTTTAGCTTGCCCCCAGTTTGCACCAATATCCAGATTGACCGGGCCTGAGCCGAGACCTGTTAGTTGGTCATAGCTTCCGCCTACCCGTTGATCCGGCGAATGAAGCGCCTGTTGTGTCGCCATCCACTCATCCACTCTTGCCGTGGCGGTACTTTCGGCCAGGCCCTTGCGTTGAGTGGTCACAGAGTAATCGGCAAAAACACTCGCAACGAACACCGCGAGATGCGGATCGGCATTAATCGCTGCGGCCTCAGGCCCGGTCGCGTTAATTCCCAGCTCAAGACGCTCGATCAACTGCTGTCTGATTACAGCGCGAAGGTTCTGTTGAGCCTTGCCCGATTTAGGATGCCGTCCTGACGGCTTTTGCTTTCCTTGATCTTTCTCCAGTTTTTTGCGTTCATCATAGCGATCGTAATTTGCAATCCAATCAGCCACCACCATCGCATTGATTCCCGCTTCTTGCAGTGCCAGTTGCCGTGCATACTCGGTCAAATCAAGCCCCTGCTCCACAGTGAATTGAACTTTGATTGGCGGTGTGATCTGTGCAGGCATTTTCACCTCGAGCGCGTTCAAGATATTTGCCAAAAGCGGGCGGAGCGTCTTTTCATCGCCTTCGATCTTGTTATCGAGTTTGTTGCGCTGGTCGGTATCAATGACGGCAGAGGCCGCGTGCTGCGAATCCTTCTCGATGGATTTTGCGAGCGGCAAAGCTTGTTTGATCCAACCCAGCACTTGATCGCGCGTGGTTTTGTCATCAATGTCGCCGGCCTGTGTGCGGAACTCGTCGAGGTATTCCGAAAGCGGTTTCGGTTTGCTTGCCAGCATCACCGTCACGACTGTGCCTTTGACCTGCACCCAGAGGCGATGCGCTTCTGTGCCTGCTGAAATTTGCAGCGTTTCGCCGATCTCGCCGTCAGCCGGGATTGGCTTGCCCGCCAGCTTTGCAGCCTCACCTGGCGGCGGCTTCTTCCCTTTCTTCAACGCTTCTTCCTGATGCTGCTTAACGAGCTTGCCGCCTTTTGTCTTTGCATTCGGGTCAACGTTCTGATCGCCTTTCTTCCCCGCCAAACGTGGCGTTTTGGCTGACGGCAAGGCGGCAGCTTTGCCCTTCGCAGCATTACCTTGCGGACTGGTTTTCGCGGGTGGGTCGGCGGCAGCGCTGTTCTTTTCAGCCCATTTGCCTTTTTGTTCGACTTCTTTGCCCGACCCCGATTTGGCCTTGTCTTCGTATAGATTGGTCGTGAACTTGTCGGCGTCGAACTGTACCGGTTTGAAATCGAACTTCGGGTATTGGCCCGAACCGAAGACGTAATCCACCGAGACCAGCATGCCCAGGGTGCTGCCGAGCGGCCATTCTTTGTTGAAGAGCGGCCAAGTCCATTTCTTATCGGGCACGGGCGACCACCAGGGCGCGTCAATCTCAACAAAAAGATCGCCGCTCAAACCCAGGAAGGGTTGCGCCGCGACTTCCAGGTCGCCGCGAATGAACCATTCGCCTTTCTTGTCTTCGCCCTCCGCCGCTTTTTCGCGGTAGCCGATGATGGGTGTGGCTTCGGCATAAGCTTTCACGCCCGCGATGGCGTTGATGCCCGCGCCGGCTTTGATGTCGTGCGCCAGGATGGTCAGCACGGCGCCGATTTCGGCGCGCAAACGCGCGCCCGCCGCTGCCGAGATGTTCAGGCTGCCACGAATCGCGAAGTCCTTGGCCACGGTCGGATCGGTCGAATAGGTGCCTTCGACAACGATGTTATAAAACTTGGCCGGCCCCAACTTGGCGAACAAATCCATGCTGAGGTTGCCAAAGATGCCGATGCTGCCGACGACGGGAATGCCGTAAGAAGCCCGCGCTTCGAGTTTGAAAAGCTGCTTAACATAATCTTTCTGCTCAAAGAGGATGAACTCTTTCTGCGGCGTGATCTTGCCGATGACTGTGACGTTGCCTTTCGGATCAACAATCACATGCGCCGTGCCGCTGAGCCAGGTGGTGAAGCTAAAACTCAAATCGCCTTCGCCGAACACCACGTAATCGAGCTTAGCCGGTTTCTTGGCCGCGTTGGCGTTGGCTTTGGGCGCAGCGGCTTCGGGCGCTTTTTTGGCGGCGGCGAGTTGCTGCGCTTGATTCTTCTCCATCAACTGCAACGTGACTTCGCCAGAGAATTTCTCGCCGCGATAACCGACTTTGCCGAGGCCCGTGATGGCGACGCCATCCCAGGCTACTTCGACGTTGCCAGTAAAACTCTTGGGCAATACCAGCCCGATGGTGGCTTTGCCGGTAATTGCGCCATTTGCCGCGCGCTGCAAATCCAACGCGCCGTTCGCCAACCCTTTGACGGCCACGGCGGCATTGCCGCTGAAAACTACATCGGCGTTGCTCACCTCAAAGTTGAAGGTACCCGCGAAAGCCGCGCCGAGCGCAAACTTCACACCCTTCAATCCGAAAAGCAGATTGCCGTTTTCGAGTTTGTTGGTGAGGGTTGGCAGCGAGTTGATCGTGAATCCGGCGAGGCCCAACAGCTCCGGCGCTTTGGAAAGTTGGGGCGCGAACGCTTGAATCTTTTTGCCGCTGAGCAGCGCGACTTCACCCGTGATCTTGCCGTTGCTGGCGCTCACCACCAAAGCCGGGGTCAAGCCGGGCGCAAACTCAGTCACGCGCGCCAAGGCCGGATGCGTCAAAGGCAGCGGCTGTTTTTTAATGCGATATTTGCCTTTTGCGGTTTGCTCAACTTCGATAGGCCCCTGTGCCAGATTGCCGAAACGCGCGTTGATGGTCGAAGTTTTGTTTTGCTCTAAAACCTCGGCCAACGGCCCCAGCGGCTTGAACTCTGCCAGGCCTTTGAATTCCAGCACGCCCGGTGTGCCTGTGCTGGCTGGCGCATTCCCTAACCGCACGGCGGGCGGGCCGGATTGAACCGACGTGGGCGCCGGCACGCGGGCTGGGGCTGCCGCTTGGGTTGCCGGTTGAGTCGTAACAGGTCGCTTGGTTTTTTCGGGTCCTGGCGGCATTTCCGTTGCGAATCCTTTGCAGCGTGCCTTAGTAAGCCATCCAATCCAGCGTCGAACGCAAAGGGCAAACCGCGCCTGCCTTGCGATATTCGCGCTGCACGGCGGCTTCCAAATGCGCCGTGTTGATGACGCCGTGTTCGTCAAGTGCCAGCAAGGCGGCGTGCAGCGCGGCGTTGCGCACCTGGCCGCCTGTCAACGCGCAACGCCCGGCGATTTCCAGCAAGCGCTCGGCCTCCACTTTATTCGCTTCGGGCAAATGCAATTGCCAGATGCTCAGGCGTTCGGCGGCGTCGGGCAGGCGGAAATCCACGACCACATCCATGCGGCGTTGAAAGGCGCTGTCAATGCGTTCGGCGGCATTGGTCGTGACAATCAGGATGCCCTCGAACGTTTCGAGCCGTTGCAACAGGTAATTGGTTTCGAGGTTGGCGTAGCGGTCATTGGCGTTGGTGACATTGGTGCGTTGCGTGAGCAGCGCGTCGCCTTCGTCGAGCAGCAAGATGACATCCAGTTCTTCGGCGCGCGCAAACAGCCGCTGCAAACCCTTTTCCGTTTCGCCGATGTATTTGTTGACGATGGCTGCGAGGTCGAGCCGATAGAGGTCTTTGTGCAAAGTCGCCGCCAGCAAGCGCGCGGCCAGTGTTTTGCCCGTGCCGCTGGGGCCGCAAAACAACGCGCGCACCCCGGCATTGAGTTGCGCGCCGAGCGCCGCGCCCGCGCTGTCGAGCAAACGTTCGCGCTGGCGGCAACGGCGGGTCAGGTTGTGCAATTCGGCCAGCGTGGTCGTGTTGGCCGCGAGCTGGTTCCAGTCGCCGCTGACGTTGAGGCGCGTCGCCAGCGTATCCAGGGCTTGGCGGTTGAGCGTGCGGCCCGCCTGTTGCACATCGTTCAAATTGATTTGCGCGCGTCCATCCAAGGCCGCGCAGGCGCTTGCTAATTGGGCGGCGCGGCGAATGTTGCCGCCCGTCAGGCGATAGCGTTCGGCAATCGTGGTCAGCGTGGCGGCGTCCTGCTCCGGCAACGCGCTTTGCCAATGTGCCAAACGCGCGGCGGCTTCGGGCATGGGCAAAGTCAGCGTCAGCGCGTGTTCGCTCGCCGCGCCGCTGACACCGCCTTGTTGCCCCAACACCACGCCCAACGGCCCAGTGAAAGCCACCAACTCAGGCAAGACAGCCGTTTCGCCCGGCGCAGGTTCGCAACTCAACACCGGCAGCGCGTGCAGCGCCGTCGCCAGCGGCCCCAACCAGCGCCAACGCGCGTCGTGCGGTTCGTGCACGTCTTTGGCGACGAGCACACCGCGCCCGAGTTGCCGCGCCAGCGTGCCCAGCAACGTCTTGCGCCCGTTGTGTTCCGGCCCGCGCAGCAGCACCGTGCGCACTTGCCCGGTGCGCAGCAGCGCCGGCAATTGGGCGAGTTGCGCACGCAATTCGTCAGGCACAAGCAACTGTTCTAATGGCAATAATTCGGCGGGCGCGTGATAGCGCAACCCGGCGGCGGGTTGCGCCGCTTGCTCGCCACGCAAGGCATCCCAGAGCGCGCCCGGCACTTGCAAGGTCCATTCGCTGCGCGGGGCTTCGCGGTTGGCGATCTGAATCAAGCCGTGTTCTTCGAGGTGGCGGATGCGCGTGTGCAAGCCGGTCGGCGCGCCGCTCGCGCTCCACCACATATTCAACAGGCCCACAGTGGCGCGGTGCTGGCCCGGCGTGCCCTGTTGCGCGGCAAAGAGCGCGCCGAAGCGCGCGTCTTCTTCGGCCAGGCCGATGCTCAGCCACAAACTCAACGCCGCATCATCCAGTTGCGCCGCTTCACACACAGCGCGCAAGGGCAGATGTGCGGCGCTCTGTTGTTCCCAGGCGTGCAGTTGCTCAAACCAACACTGCCAGGCTTCCGCCGGAGTCAAACCGCCCACGCCTTGCGCCGCCAGTTCGTTGTTATAGCCGGTCAGAAACGGGAATTGCGCAAAGGCGGCTTCATAGGAACCGAGCATGAGCGCGACCTGTTCGATCACGCGCAACACCGCCGCATAAAAACAGCGCCGAAAGTGTTCGGCGGGCGCGTCAGGCGTCGCTTGATTGGTGGAAGGGTCTATGAACATAACACAATCACACTCACTCAAAATGAAGTGATGGATCAATGGGAAGCGAGATTACGGAACAGGCGGAAATAACGGAACAGGCGGAATCAAGTTTGCTGGTGAGTTTCCGTCTGTTTCGTCCATTCTGTCTGTTCCGTATTCTTCCCTTTGCCTTCTCTGCTTGCGTCGCTACTCAAAATGAAAGGCGATGAAACGCCCCGCCGCAGGCACCCAGCCCGGATCGCGGTCGAGTCCCGCCAGGCGTATCGCCAGCGGCAATTCAGCTAAACAAAACCAGACGTCCAAATGCGTCGCGGTCACGGTCACGCGGGCGGATTGACGGCACAGCCAAGCGGGCAAATCCGCGACCTCGCGCAAGCCCAACGCGCGTTGCAAGCGGGCGCACAGATACGGCAACAGCCAAGCCAGCCAGCCCGACCACGCGGGCGCATCAGGTTGCGGGTTTTCAGTTTCAGCAGCGGCGACATCCAGCACGCAAAACCCGGCGGGGTGCCAGGCGCACAGACGTCCAGCAATCGTCTCGACCGGCAAAACTTCCTGCTCGGCAAAAGGCGTCAACCATTCCGCCGGCATACGCCATTCCACCGGCGCGTCGAAATCCGCGCCCGGCGCAGCGTCGGCAGCCCGCCCGGCCAGCCGCGCCAGCAACGGCCCCAGCGGATCGGCGCGCCAGTCTTCGCCTAGCCAGGCCGCGCCCAGCATTGCCAGCCAATCCCACAGCGGCAAATTCAACCCGCGTTGTTGCGGCGCGGTGAAATCGTCGTAAAGCTCCAGCGCCAACGCCAGGTTGATCAGATAAAACACGCCGCCGCAGGCCGTTTCGATTTCGCTTTGGGTTAGCCGGTCTGTTAGCGCAGGCACAGGCAGCGCGGTTTGTGCGGTGCTGATCAGAATCGTTTCTTCTATTGCAGCGGTGCTTTCCGGGGCGCGCCGACTTGCAGCAAGTGCGCGCCCCGCAGTGCCTGGCGGCGAGTCAACATCCATTGCGTGTGCCGCGCTGAAGGCTATTCCGGCCTCAGCCGTCGCTATCGGCGTAACGCCACGCGCAGCCGTCCGTGGCGCTGTGGGCACTGTGGCAAACGGTTCCAACGGCGGTGGCACGGACGGCGTTGCAGGCTCAGCGCAAGCAGCGTCGTGCAAGCGAGCCGCTTGCGCCCAAGCACGCGCGGCTTGCGCAAACACAGGCGCACGCACCACGGCAGGCGCGCGCACCAACATCAATCCGATACCTAACAAGGCCTGTTGCTCGGTTCCCAACAGCAACGAGTGAGCAGGTACATATGGCAACCACGGCGGAGCGTATTCAGATGGCGGCGGTGTTGTTGCATCTGCTACCACACTCAAATTGTCCGTCAAACTTTCAGCCAACGATGTGAAGTGAGCAGGCACATATGGCAACCACGGCGGGGCGTATTCAGATGGCGGCGGTGTTGTTGCATCTGCTACCACACTCAAATTGTCCGTCAAACTTTCAGCCAACGATGTGAGCAGAAATTGCCGAGTCACGGCGTCGCGCAACCCGCGCGCTTCTGTCGGAGTCAGTTGCTGCAAAAAGTTCACGGCCTGACCGCGTGTGTCCAGGCGTTCCAACGCCGCCGGGATGAAGGCGGGCGCGCTGTGCCAAGCTTGCCAGACGGTCTGTCGCCAGGTGGCAGGTGTGCGCGCCAGGCGCAACAAACTTTGCCACCACCAACGTTCACCCAAACATTGCACGCACCAGTCTTGAGCGAGACAGGCCAACAGTTCAGCGCGGTCGGCAAACAGCACGGCTTCGGCGTTGGCGGGCACGGCTTGCAACGCGGGGCGCGCGGCGGTGCGGGTCAATGCTTCAAGCCGTGCGGCGAGGCGGCGTTCCCAGGCTTGGTCAGCCAATCCGGCGCCGGGCATTTGTGGTCGTGTAATCCGCCACGGTGCGCGCAACTGCCGCACACAAAGGATGGCTCCGGTCGGCAACTGCGTTGCTGCTGGTGTGACTTGCGCCAGGGCGCGGCTCAGTGACAGCCGCCACGCCCAGGCGTCCGTCACGCCACCAGTAACACGCAATCGGTTGATTTCCAGACGCCCCTCCGTTTCCAGCGCGTTACGTTAGCCGCTGGGCTTTCAACGCGAGCGCTTCTTCGATAATCGCGGCGTAGCCATCTGCGGCCTGCGCCAGCGTAAAGTCCCGGCGGATGCGCGCGCGCGCCGCCGCCCCCAGTGCACGGGCGCGGCGCGGTTCGTGCAAGAGCTGCCAGGCTTGTTCGGCAAACGCCGCCGCATCGTAAGGATCGAGTTGGATGCTTTCGGTTTCCGAAGCCAACACTTCGGGCACAAAGGCGCGATTCGAGGTCACAATCGGCAAGCCCGCCGACATGGCTTCGAATAAACTCCAATTGGCCGCGCCCTCAAAAATCGGCAGCACCGCCAAATCCAAACAGACCAGATGGCGCAGGAATTCGTCGTGCGGCATCATGCGCCGCCACACGACCGCCTCTTCCGGCAAGCCGGCTTGGGCCAGCGCATAATCTTTGAAGGTGCGCCCCCCCAGATAGCGCGTCTCGTTGCCATAAATCGTTTGGTCTTCGCCGACGATGAGGAAGCGCAAGCTGGCATCGCGCTCGTACAAGCGCCGCGCCATTTGGGCAAAGATGTCGAAGCCGCGCACGGCTTCGAGCGTGCGCCCGGTGAAGCCCACCAGTTTGGCCTCCACCGGCAACCCCAACGCGGCGCGCGCGTCCGGCCCGCCCGTGGGCAAATGCTCGGTCTCGAACCCTTCCATCTGCACGCGCACTTTGGCCTGCAATTCCAGCGGGAACAGGCGGCGCGCGTGGGCCGACGGCGTGATGCAGAGATCTGAATGCAGCACGCTGCTCGCGATCAGCGCTTCATAAACGGTGCCGACGAGCGCATTTTCAAAGGTGGGCGGGAATTCCAGCCGCGCCGCCGCCGTTTGAAAGCTGGGCAATTCGACATACGAGATAAGCGCGCCATCAAAGAGGTACTTGAGAAACAATGTCGCGCCAAAGGCCGCGTGGCCGATGATGGCGTCGAAGCGATACGTTTGTTGCAAGGCGGGCAACACCGCCGCGATGCCCAAGCCGTTGCGCGCGCCCGACTCAAAAGTTTCCAGTAACGGATAGGCGTGCGTGGCACCTTGCGCATCCGGCACAAAACCAAAATACGGCAGCCCCGGCTCAGCCGCTGCGACAGCGGGCAGGAAGGCCTGATTCACCAGCCCATAACATTCAAAGCCGGGCTGTGCGTTTAGCGTGGTGGCCAGCGCCGAAAATTGATTGGGGAAGGAAGGGTGAATGAATAACACGCGCCGCACGGCTGTCGGCGGCGCTGCTTTCTTTGCGGCTTTGCGCGCCACGGGGGCAGCGGCGCGCGGGCGTGCTTTGGTGGGGCGTTTGCTATTCTTTTTCATGGTGCACCGCTCCTGTTTAACGCGGGCCAAGCAGCGCGCGCGCAATGCCGACCAGTCCGGCGGCTTCCACTGGTTGCACATTCAAGGTCTCGGCCAGGCGCGCCGGTTCGGCCTCGGCCAATGCGCCCACGTTGCCGATGCCGGCCTCGTGCAACAAACGTTGCTCTTCGCGGCCCAGGCCCGGAATCACTTGGACAGATTCTTCATGTTCGACCAGCCGGTTGATAATCAACGGTTGATTGATCAAGCTGGGGCCAATGCGCGTCGGCCTGATCAAGGTCGGCCCGATCAAGGTTGACTCTACCAGCGTCGAGTTGAGTGTGGCGGTCAGCGCCGAGTTAAGCACCGTGTTCGGCAGCGTCAAGGTGTGTAACGTCACCGTCGAAGTAGGCGTCGGTTGCGCAGTAATGGCATTACTCGTGCCGCCGCCAAGCAGAAAGCGTTTGAGCGGCAGACTGTAAATCCCCCAAACAAAGAGCAGTGCCGCCAGCCGCGCGTTGGCGGCACTGCTTTCCAGATCCGCCGGTACGATCGAGGATAAATAATCGTAACTGATTGCTCCACGATTGGCGGGCACGATGCCGATAAAGGCCGCATTGTCACGCAAGCGTATCGCACGCCCCAACGCGGCGCCGCCCACTGCTGCCAGCGCCGCGCGCGCCGCCGCGTTCAACTGGCTTGCATACGCATCGTGCGTCACCGCGATCACAATGTCTTGCGGCGCGGCTTGCGCGTTGAGGTCGGCGGCCAGGTCGTTGGCGGCGCTGGCCGAACCGAAGGTGTCATAGGCCTGCCGGAACTTGACCGTCAACGTGCTATCGAGAATCACCAAATTTACGCCGCGCGTCACCTGGCTGGTGAGCAGTGGGCTGCCATCCAAAAAGATGCCCCCGCCCGCTTCAAAGCCCGTGCCGAGCGCCACCAGGGTATGCACATCCACACCCAGCGGCCCCAGCGCCAGACCCGTGCCCGCGCCCATTTCGAGCGCGCCCAGCCGCGCCAGCATCTGATTGATCAGGCTGGAACTGATGATGTCGCCGGGTTGCACTTGCAGTAAAGAACCAGTAAACGAACCAGTAAACGCTGCCATAAACTTTTCCTCCATTACCCAAATGCGGTAGTGATAAAAATATAAGGCCGTTGTTTTTGCCGCATAGCGGCAGTTGAATTTAGAAATTCAGCGTGTGATCAGCGCGTCGCGTCAGCGCCGCCTGAATTCAGGCGGCGCTGACGCGACGCGCTGTCTTCTTCGTTGTCTTCCCGGCGTTGAAACGCCGGGCTAAACTCAAGTCGTCGCTCACGCGACTGCAAATCTGGCCTGACATTTTTATCACCACCCTAAAATCAAAGCGTCTCGTTCAGCGCCGTGTAGTTGCTGAAATCCCAGCGCGAGACATCGAAACGCGCCGCGCCGAAAAACGGCAGGTCGCCGCCCGCGAACGCCAGATAGGGCGCGACGCCGCCCGCCTGCCTGTTTTCACGCACCTGATAAAGCCGGATCAATTCGCCGCTGCCCAATGCGATGGGCGGGTAGGCGAACGACAGCCGCAGCAGATGCTCCAGCCGCGCGCCTTCGATGATGAGCGGTTGCGCCGCCACTTGCCCGCTGAAAAAGACCTGCGCATTGAACCCGCGCCCCCGGCCCGTGAGCGGCAACACGCCGGCGGGCGGCAGGAAATGAAAATGTTGATTGGCCCGGATCGCCTCGGGCGTCGTGCCGGCCCCGCGCAAGGTTTCGAGTTCTTCCGTAAACTGCCACAACCGCGCCTCGCCTTCGCCCACGCGCCGGTCGCTCAACAGCCGGCCTTCCCGGCTGTGGGCCGGGCGCAAGACGCGGCGGCGCACGGCCCATTGATCCACAAAGGCGATGCGGTTCTGCGTCCAATGCAACACGGCCAGCGGCACCTCGCATTCGGTCAAGGCGGGCGAGAGCGCCAGCGTTTCAAATCCATAACGATTGTCTTGTGGCTCGAAAGGCGAGGCCGCAAAAAAGTTCGTGCCGAACCCGAAGCATTTGGCCGCCACCAGATTGCGCAAACGCGGCGCGTCGTTCAATTCGCTGGCCGTCACGTCCAGCAGTTGATGCAATTTGAATTGCACGCCTTCGAGCAGTTGATCCACATTGCAATCGGCGCTGCGCGCGCTCAGGCTGCTGACGGGCGCGCGGCCCCGGCGGCCTTCAGCGGGCGCGATGCCCAGCACATACAGACCCTGGCCCGTGACATACACGCCCGCCTGAAACGGCAGGCATTCGCTAAACAGCGCCTGGCCCGTCGGCGGCGCGAGCGGTTGCGCGGGCGGCACCAGCGACAAGGTGATCGGCTGGTTAAGCTGCAACAATTCGCCCTTGCGATTGAGCGCCAAGCCGGGCGTGACGGTGAGTTGCGGCGCGCTGGTCCCAGTCTGGGCGATGCGCGCCGTGTTTGCATTCACAGGCTGTGTAGCCGTGACGTTGGTGATAGACGTAGGTGGCAGGGCGATTTCCAGACCGTAGGCGACGCCCGTGCCAAAGGCGCGGCCATAGCCCGACAACTTGGCGCGTCCAGCCCGACGCTCTTCGGTCAGGTCTTCCGCCGCCAGCAAGCGGCCATTAAAGAAGTTCACCGCCGGTTGGCTGTCGTTGAGAATCGGTTCGAGTAACGAAATTGCACTCATCGTTCAGTTCCTCCCGCACCATCAAATGGCAAACCGGCTGACTTCGATCATCAAAACGCTAATGTTGAGGACGTCCTTTGCAATCGGTTTTTGCTGGCTATCCATGAACCCCAAGCTGAAAGCTGGTAGGCCTGTGGTTACCGGTTCGTTTTTGAAGTCACGAAAATAAATAAACATCGGAAAGGGAACATTGCCTACATTATTCAATCCTAGAAGCACTTTGACGATGTACTGCGAACTCTTGTCAGGTAGCTGCATATTGTCGAAAGTGAAAACCGCTTCTCCGTTATCAACGCGCAACACATGCAAATTGTTATAGACCGGAAAAGGATTCCGCGCGGCCGGGTTGCACAGCACGCGGCCCGCCGCCACGATTTCATAACCCGGCAAGTCCGCCGGATGTTCAACCGCATTCGGGTTGCCGCCGCCCGTTACCGGTTCAAGCTGCCACTGTTTGTTGCGAAAGGTCAGCACCCGCCCTGCATCGGCGGCGCTAGGTTGAACCACCGGGAAATTCTGTAATCCCGTCACCGTGGCACTCCCGACAACACCGCTGAGATCGCCCTTCAGGTCGTGCGCATTCGGATTGCCGACGTGCGGCGGGATCGGGTTGGGCATCGTGCCGTGCGTGTGATCGGCGGGGCTGTATTGCGTTACGCTGCCCGCGAAGTCGGGCAGATCAAAATCCTTTTCTTTCACAACAGTCGTGGCCGGGCTTGGCGCGGCGGGCAAATCGCGTGGCTCCCACACGCCATGTCCGAATTGCAAAACCTGCTTCACCTTAGGCGCGGTTTTCGCCAAGGGCTGTCCCTGCAAAGCCGTGACTGTCGTCGCGCTCACCGGCCCTACCACATCGCCCGCCAACACGGGCGGCGGCGTGACTGGCGCGCGCGCGCACAGCAACATTTCCTGCAACAGCCGCAAATGAATCAGGTAGGGACGCTCGCTCTCGTCAATCACGATTTGGGCGGGCGCGCCCACCTGCCATTGCGCGCCGCTTTTGAGAATCGGCAGATTGACCGCCGCCAGCAGCAAACAATCTTCGAACTGGTCATCTGGCGTGACGGTCTGGCCCGCGCAACCGCGCCCCTGACCAAACCAATCGGGCCGCCGTTGCGGGCGCAATTCGGTTGCCCACACGCGCATCGCTTCGCGCAGGTAATGGCATAGATCATCCTGATGAATTTTGTGCGCGGCGGGCGGCGAACCCACCGTGGCCGCGCGCACGGCGTCGAGGAAGACTTGCAAATCCACACTCGCGCCGGTGGTGACGACTTCGATTTCATCGTGCAACCAGTCCACGAAATCGCGCACCGCCTGCTCTTCCTGTTGCGCCGGTTTGACTAGCCGCAGTTCCAATTGAAAGTCGTCGGTGCGCCGCGAGGGCACGAGCAAATCCTCTTCGCTGCGGCAGGGTTCGCCCGCAATCGGCACGGGGTCGGACAGGCATTCGCGGTAACAGAGCACGACATAGGCCGCCACCGTATCGCCGCCGGTATTGCGGTTTTGCAGTTCCGTGCTGATGGCGTCGAGCTGCAACCAATCATTGAGCGCCGCGCATTGCGCCGTGGGTACGCGCAACAATTGCCCGCGCGGACTGAGCGCCGTGCCGCGTTCGACCACCAGTCGGGGGCCTTGCGTCGCATCCACTTCGCTCGTCACGCGCAATCCGGCGATGGTGCCGTAACCCAACAGATCGCGCGCCAGCCATTGATCGCGCCCGTTTTGATAGGCGAATTCCTGCTCGAAATCGTCCGCGCCCAGCACCATGCCCAACTGGAAATTGACGTGCTTCGTCGGGTCGAGCGCGGGCGTGCTCAGCGTGTTGGTACGGGTGGTAAAGCTACTCATAGTCGGCTCTCCTGTTTATTGGTTGAGCGGTGTTGCTGCGTCAAAATCGCCGCACGCGCATGCGCCAAGCGTGGCGCTGCCGAGCAACAAACGGTCGCCTGTCGCGTCGGCCAGCCTGTCGGGCAGCCTGACGCCCAGCCAGCCCTCGCCCAGAAAACTTTCGTCCAGCACGAAGGGCGGCAACAAATCCGGCGCGCGGCTGCCCTGATCGAGCACCGTGTCGAACCCCAGCCGCACCGCGCCAACCCGAAACAAATCGCGATAAAACCGCACGTCGAAAACGGTGTGCGCGGGCTTTTCCAAAGCGATGATGCGCGCGGCGATGGCCTGCCGCTGACGGCGCGCCTCTTCTGCCGCCGCGCGTGTCATCGTGCCTGCTGTCGTGCCTGCTGTCGTAATAGGCAACAACACCGTGAAGCGGTGCGCGGTGCTGTGCATGGCCTGCACGACGCCTTCAAATTGAAACCAATCCGCCAGGCGTTGCGGCGTCTCAGGCACGGCTGACGGCAAAGGGACGGCGGCAAACGAAGCCCAGGCGCTCTGGTGCGCGGCATTCAAACTGGTGAGGCTGCGGTAACGGCGCGCCAAAAAGTCCTGCCAGCGGCGGCGCGTGACCGTCGTCACACCGCTGAGGGCCGCGATGAATTCCTGCCAGTCCGCGCGCGGCACCGCGCCAACTGGTTCGCGGTCGGGCAACGTCACTTCGGCAAAGCTGCCAAACGCGGTGGCGTATTGCGCATTGAAGGATTCGATGTCGGCATATTTGCCGGTCAAAAAATCGCGCCACAACTGCTGCTCGCTCGCGCTGACCGAGGGCACGAAGCCCAACGCCTGTTGCGCAAAGGCGCTCCAGGCGGCGGCTTTCTCGCTGATGAACGCATTCCAGGCGGCCAGCAACGGCGTGCCCGGCGGCACGGCAATAGGGAAAACGCTGCTGATCTGACCGGTTTGCCGCAAGACAAAATCATTCCACAACGCGTCATCGCCCAACTCGCGCGGCGTGGTGAACACACTCGCGCCCGCGGGCGGCGCCTGGCGCAACGGCAGCAATTGCCAGTCGGGATTGCGTAGCGCAAAGCGCAGCGCCGAGGGCAGCGTCGTGCGGTAACGCCCGTTGAGAAATTCGCGATAGCGCCGATGCAAATCCGCCGCGCCCGCGCTGGGTTGCCAACGCGCCCGATTGCTCGTCGCGGTCGGCAAATTGGCGGCAGGGGCCGTAACATCGCCCAACGCAAGGCCCGGTGTGCGCCGCGTGCGGAACTGTTCGATGATGCGGATGCCCTGCCGGTGCGGTTCGACGTGCGCGCAGGTAATCAACGTATCGTCCACCTTGGCATCCAGCGCCAGCCGCAGCGCCAGCCGCAAGCCCGCCACGGTGCCGCGCGCTTGAAAGAAGGTCAGCGCGTATTTGAGCAACAGCCGTTTGCGCGCTTCGTCCCAGGTCGGATCGGTCACCAACCCAAACCAGTCGGCCAGCCAATCCAGGGTTTCCGCCGGAGCACTGCGCCAATCAAACAGCAATTGCGCGGCGGCGATGCGGTCTTCGATGCCGGTCAGGATGCCTTCAAAATTCGCCAGCAGGCGTTCGAGCAACGAAGCCGACGTGGCGTCTTCGCGATAGACGGCGGGCAGGTATTGGGCGAGATAGGAAAAGCGTGGAAAGTACACGCGCAACGCCGCCAGCCGGGGCGTCGCGCGCCCATCGCCCAGCAACGTGACTTCGAGTTGCAGATAGCGCCCGCGCGCCCGTTGCAACAACAGCTCCCAGGTAGCGCGACCCGGCGGGTGCGCGATGAAAGGCAATTCGGAGCCGCTGCGGCGCAGATAAAATTGTGGTTCGCTTTGCCAGGGCGCGGCGTCCAGCGCGGCTTGTTCATTGGCGGCACGGCTGCGCACACTGACGCGAGTTTCCGGCGGCAGGCAGGCGTCGAGCATCACGCGATGCCAGACGCAATCGGGTTCGGCGCTGTCAAAGACTTCGCTCAAGATCACCCCCGCCACCGCATAGCGCGGACGGTTTTGCGCGACCAATGGAATCCAGCGGTCGGCGAAGTCGTAATAAACCTGCGCGCCCGCCGCGACCAGCCCCTTGCCGCCAAAAGCGCGCAACGGCAGATATTCGGGCAGCGGCTTGAGTTGCCATTGCCCGCCGCTTTCAGACAAAGCAAACGCAAAAGCCTGATTCCCTTCCGGCGCGACAAAATAAAGCGTGCCGCGTTTGCTGGCAGCGGCTCCGTCCGGCGCAGGCACAAAAGCAAAATCGTGGGCGCGCAGGGTGAAGCTTGCGTGCTGGGCCGGTTCGATCATTTGCTGAATCACCGCCGTCGTCAGCGGCGCGTCTGGCGCTTGCCCCGGACGGCGCGGAAACACTTGCGCAAAGCCGCTGGCCGCGTCATCGGCCAGCACCAGCACCGTGTTGTCCGGCAAGACTTCGATAGCCACCGCGTCCAGCCCAGGCAAGGGCCAAGCGTCCGCATCCAACACGGGCGCGGCGGCGGGCGGCGGCACTTTGGTCACGGCGGGTTGCAGCGGCGGCAACGGCGTTTTGGGTTGGAACAAATCCGACGCAGACGACGGCGCATAGGGCGCGGCGACAGGATTTTGCGTGACGATGTGCAGATGGCGATCCATTTCCCACAAACGCGGCACGCGGCTGGGAACGTTGAAATCGCGGTCGAGAATCCACGCGCCACCGCCCGGACGCGCGGCCAGATCGAACGGCGCAAACGGCGTTTCGCTCGTCCACAACAGCCACTGCGGCGGCCCGCCCGCGTGCAGATCAAAGACCAGCAAGCCGCCCGGTTCCAACGTGCCCACCAGCAAAAAATGGTCAACCGTGATGGTCAGGCCGCGCAATTGTCCCGGCACCGGTGCGGGCGCGGCACCACGGGTTTGAAACGCGCCGAACTCGCTCGCCGGTTCGCACTGCACGCCGTCGCACGCCGCCCAAAAGTGCGTGGTGTTGTGCGTGCCCGCCGAATTGACCAGCAATTCCTGGCCGCTCTCAGCGATCCAATACCAATTGCCGTAACGGTCGCGCGCGGCCCCACGCCGCGTCGGCAAGGCCACCGGGTTGGCTTGGCCCGCCTGTCGAAATTCAAAGAGTTGCTGGCGCAAGGTGAGTTCCGCGCGCGCCTCATCCCAATCGCACGGCGGGTCGCTTTCGATGATGGGCGCGGAACTCGCCACGCCTTCCAACTGCCACGCGCGGAAATTGCCAAGCTCATGCCCGCTGCCGTGCACATCGGTGCAGCGCGCCCAATCGGCGCGTCCGAGCAGCAGTTTGAATTTGGTTCCGTTGGCGTCCATAGCGTGCTTGATAGAGCCACTTCTAAATCAACCCAATGAAGACTGGCGCACTGACTGAATCTACAACTCAAGCGCCACGGTGTTTAGAGTTCCGCCTTTAGGCGGTCAGCGCGCC
>JACPYM010000024.1 GCA_016196035.1 Acidobacteriota bacterium
CCGGGGTCGTTCTCCCAAACCACAGGCGTGCGTTGCACCCAAGTTTTCAGTTCAGTCTGGATGGCCGTATCACCGACCTTGCGCTCGATCTTCTCGACTTTGCCATTTTCCCATTTCAGATTGCCCGTGCCTTGCGAGCCATAACCCGTGCAGCGGCGATATTCGGCATTGATGGCTTTGAAATAATGCTTTTCCCAGAGCAACAGTGGGCCAGTGGCAGAACCTTGGTGCGCTTCAACAGTAGCCCCGCTGTATTTCCAGACAACATCTACGTTCGTGCCATCCGTCAGAATGCGGCGCTCCCTGACCGGGCCAGGAATTTCAGCCCCAAATGGCGAGGGCACATTCTCACACCAAAAATTCAATGGCTCGAAATCGTAATCAATCTGTGATTTTCCTCCATCGGGATAAACGATCTCAGCCAGTTCTGCATAGATATTATATCGAAAGCGAAAACCGCGCCCATCCGGGAAATTGAGTTGTGTCGGGGCTAATAAATCGTCAATCAAGATTGGCGCTTCGCCATGTGTAAATAGGTCGGTGTGTGGCTGTGGTTGCGTATGTTCAATTATCCCTGTCGTGGTACCGTCCATGTATTTGTAATAGTCGCCGGAATAGATTGGCCTTTGAACATTATGATAATCGGCACGTAAATTAATTGGGTTGTTCCCACTTTCCACCATGTGTCCTGTCACCACACTAATCGTTCGATCTGCCACACCTTGATAGCCTTTGATAGTGACTGACGCTCCACTTGTTCCACCTTGCAAAATGTATTGCCGCCCTAGTTGATCAGTGTAAGTTACGGCTCCGTCACTGGGCGTGTTGTAGGCAATACTGATCCGGTTGCCATTGCGATCAATAATCTCGGTACATCTTCCGTTGTCCATCCTGAATTTGGTTCCATCGGCCAAAAGCACCCAGCCAGTCAGTTGTCCGTTTACCACACCATTAGCAGCGTCGGTAATATAAGTGATGGCCGAGCCATCCACGCTGCGCCAGACCTTACCTCGGTCACGATCATTACCACTGAACCCACAACCAATGCTTGTTGCATAGGGTGCTCCCTTTGTTTCGACATCTCGTAACTCAATCTCCGAGCCATCCGGCATCAATAACCAAATCCTGGTGAATACAAAGCCAGCACAACTAAAGACATCCGATTCCAGCTTCTTCCATTTAATGGCTGGCCCTTTTGAGATAAACCAGCCACTGCCAAGCATAATCACATTCGGAGTCGTGCCAATGGCGAGCAAATTGTTTGGTTGAAAGTGTTCGATAACGACTGGAGGCTGACCTGACACTGGGCCAACAAAGGTTTCGTGATAACTCGACCAGACTTTACCGCGATAAGAGAGCGCGATGGGGAAAGCCGCGCCACCGCGTCCGCCAACAGTCACCAGCGGAATCTGCACGTTAAAATTGCCGTTCGCCAAATTGACAGTCTCGATCTTGTCAGGCGCGTAAGAAGAAGTGTTTAACACCCCAGCTTTAGCCGCCGCCGGTGTGCCGCGATCATAGGCACTCTGAGCTAAAGACACATCGAAAGAAAACAGGATAACCAGTGCCGGGAACAGGTAATTCGCAGCTTTCATAAATGGCATGATTTTGTGCATGGCAATTTTTCCTTTCCAAATAAGCCCGCTTAAACGTCCGGCAAACGATGAGTCCGAAGGGGTGGTTAGCGTGCGACAACAATTAAGCGTCCTTTGAGTTGCGGTAACACGGCAGAGAAATACACGTATTCGCCCGGTTGCAAAACCACTTCCTGGCTGGCGCGTTTTGCTTTGTTGACCGTCCGAATGCTCGCCTGCGGCGTGTTGGCCTGGTTCTGATTAAGGCGTTCAACCAAAAGCTCAATATCACCACCGGTCTCGTTCTCTGCGCGCAGCAAAGCTCTGCCCGGCCTGGCATAAATCAAATCCGGCATGATTTCATTTCTGTGTACCCAGACCTGGAAAAACTGGCTTGGCCCTTGTGGTTGTGCCTGAGGTTTTGACGGCAAGGACGTAACAGGAGTTCGCTTCGGTAAAACCCAACTGCGCGTGCTCAAAGTTAGCGCAGCGGCCACAACGCTCGTGCAGACAATCGCCGCACCTAACATGAAAACGGATGAGGACCTGGATTTAGGCATATAAGGTGTACCTCCGTTGATGCGTTCAACAAAGCATTTAGACTGCTTAACTGTTAGTGTCCCAAATGTTGCGGATGACTTCTATCACTGTTTCAGCAAAATACCTTGCGCGTCTCGCGCCAACCACGCGTACTGCGTCAAATGCGCGAAATGCGTGTTCATTCTTTTTCCCGCAATCAAACACACCTCTTCCCACCCACCACAGTCAGCATCTGCTGCGGGCGTCTACCATCATCTTCCTGTCGTCATTCAAGCAGGCAGCCGCGTCAGATCACTCGCGCTGCTGGGCGCACCGTTGTAGGTACGCCGCAACCGAAGGCGCGTCTACGTGATACTTTTTGCCGACCTTGACGGCGGCGATCAGACCGTTGCTGATCCAGTCTTGCACGGTACGTTGGGCGATGCCGTATTGGGTGGCGATGTCTGCCGTGCTGAAAAAACGCTGCTGGCGTTGCCGGGGCGGGAGCGCGCAATAAACCGTTATGAGGTCTGTGGGTGTGGCTTCAGGCTTGCAGGGGGGGGGCAAAGATGATTGCGTGGAGAGAAGTGGTGCGTGGGTTTGCTGAACGATCATCGGGAAACTCCTCCGGACGAAAAGCTGGGCTGTCTTTTGCGGGGCCGACAGGGCAAGCTGTCGGCCTTTGGGTGTAACGAACGCCGGATTGCCGTTATCCGGCGCGGAATAACGGGTTGATTGAATCACGCGTGGTGCGTTGGCTTGGGTCTGGCGGAATGCAATCAACCGGCGCAACCTTAAACCAGGAGCTACGAACAGACAATGGATGCGCGCGTTCAGCAAATTAAGAACCAGCGCTTGCCAAACGCCCCCTGGCGCGCGGTGCTCTTCGATTTCAACGGCGTCATCATTGACGATGAGCCATTGCATTTGGAATTGATTCAGCGCGTTTTGGGTGAAGAGGGCGTGCGCCTCAGCAAGGCCGAGTGCCGCAACAAATGCCTGGGCGTGCCCGACCGCGCCGGGTTTAAGGCGCTATTACACGAAGCTGGTCGTCAGGTAACCGAGGCTGCAGTAACAGCGCTGATTGCTCGCAAAGCAGATTACTACCTGCAAGCTATCCGTGAACGCGATTTGTTGTTTCCCGGTGTGGGGGCGTTGGTGCAACGGCTGGCGGCGCAGTTTCCGCTGGCGCTGGTTTCGGGCGCGTTGCGGCCAGAGGTGGATTTCACGCTCGGACGTGCTGGTTTGCATGAGCATTTCAACGTCATCGTAACGGCGGAAGATGTGAGCGCAGGCAAGCCGCATCCGGCTGGCTTCCTGAAAGCGCTGGCATGTTTGAACGAAACACAGCCGCAGCTTATTCAACCACACGAATGCCTGGTGATCGAAGACTCGATTGCGGGTGTGGAAGCGGCCAAACGGGCGGGGATGTTTTGTGTGGCCGTCACCAACAGCTTTGCGGCTGAGGCATTGCAAGAGGCCGACTTGGTGGTGGCGAACCTGGCTGAGCGCGAGTTCGAACAATGCCTCATCAGTAATTAACCCGCGTGCCGATCAGGCCGTCTTCCAACGCTTCTTTGAGCAAATCCAAAGCGCCGATGGTCTTTTCACGGTCTACGGTGGGGTAATCTTTGAGGAAATCGTCGAGCGTTTCACCGGTCGCCATGTAATCGAGCAAAACGCTCACGGGCACACGACTAAGCCCGATGACGGGCGTGCCGCCTTGGCGTTCTGGATTGATCGTAATGGCAGGAGCATCAGGGGCATGGCTGCGAATCGCTTCGATTTCGCGTTGCAAATCGGGATTGAGTTGAACAACCGCTGTTGGCATAACGTCACCTCCGCGCAGGAGTTTATCACACAAGAGTGTCGCGCTTAGGTTTACAAAACCTTGATCGCCACAAGCGTCAGATCGTCTTGCAACTCTTCGCTGCCAGTGAAGTCGCGCACCTGTTTGACAGCGGCATCAACGATTACCGAAGCCTTCTGATGCCGGTTGGCGACGAGGAAATCCACCAGCCGTTGCTCGCCGAATTCGTGGCGGTCGTGGCGGCGCGCTTCATTCAAACCGTCGGTGAAAAAGAAAAGCAGGTCGCCTTTTTCCAGTTGCAGCGTTTCGGTTTTGTATTGCTGTTTGTCAAAGACGCCGACCAGCAGGCCGCCGACTTTGAGCGGCTTCCATTTGCCAGAGGCGCGCACCAGATAGGGCGGATTGTGGCCGGCATTGCAGTATTGAAAGGTCTTTTCCTCAATGTCGAGCACGCCGTAAATCAGCGTCAGCAAGAGATTGCCTTTGAGGTCGCGGTGCAGGCGCGTGTTGGCGTCGCGCAAGACGCGCGAGGGGCCGCCGCCCCGCCGGGCGGCGCTGCGCAAATGGCTGCGCGAGGCGGCCATGCCCATCGCGGCGCGCACGCCTTTGCCTGCGACATCGCCGAGCAGGATGCCGATGCGGGTGTCGGTCAGCGGGATGTAATCGTAAAAATCGCCGCTCAGGTTCAAGGCCGGTTCCAGCCGCGCGGCAATTTCAAAGCCTTTCAAATTCAGCGGATCAGGAATCATCGCGCGTTGCACATCGCGCGCCATCAGCATTTCGTTTTCCAGGCTCTTCTCGTGGGCGACGTGCTGGGCGTAAAGCTTGGCGTTGACCAACGCGATGGCGAGCGGGTTGGCGATGTTTTCCAGAATGCGGGCCTGGTATTCGTTAAAGGCGCCGGTGCGGCTGTGTTCGAGCGCGACGACGCCGATGACTTTCTCTTCGTAAATCAGCGGCACGGCGATTTCGGAACGCTGCCCTTGATCGCGCCAAAGATCAGTCACGAAATAATCGGGATCGCGCAGCACGTCGCAAACGATCTGCGTGCGGCGTTCACGCACGGCGCGCCCAACGACACCTTGTGCCAGTGGCGAACGGCTGGCGCGCTCGCGTTTCGGCACGCCGTAACCGTATTCGACATGCCAGACAAATTCCTGGCGCTCTTCGTCAATCAGGCCGACCAACAAAAATTCGTAGTTGATGACGCGATCCAGAAGCGGCGCGATGGATTTCAGCAAGCGATCCAGATCGAGGATCGAAGTAATCTCGTGGCCGATTTCGATCAACGTGCGCAATTCGCGCGTGCGCTGGCGCAATTCGTCATAGACGCGCGCGTGTTCCAGGGCGATGGCAAGGTGATTGCCCAGCACGCCCAAGACGCGTTCGTGTTCGCGCGTGAAATAGTCGGGTTCGGCGCTCTCGATAGTCAGCACGCCGACGATTTTGCTTTCGCGCGCGACGGTCAGCGGGACGGCAATTTCAGAGCGCGGCACATCATCGCCGTCAATGGCGACCTGCAAATAACGGGCGTCGCGTTGCACATCGCCGACGTTGATGGTTTGGCCTTCGCGCCAGGCGGCAGAGGCGATGCTGCGGTCAAAGGGAATGACCTGATAACGCTCGACGGCGTCGGGGTGATAGCCGATGGCCTTTTTCCAAACCAGCCCGCCGCGCACTTCGTCCACCAAAAAGAGGTTGAAAAATTTGTAGTCAATGACTTCTTTCAAGCGCTGCGCCACGCGTTCGATCAAATCATCGAGATCGAGGATCGAGATGAATTCGATGCTCAACTCCTTGATGAGTTGTTGCAGGCGTTGGGCGGAACTGGCGTCGTCTGTGCCGGAGGCGGTCGGTTCAATGGTTGCGTACATGTCAGTGGACATAAAACTTGGATGCGTGATGAGCCGCGCCGCTTATTGCATCACGGCGTTGATGGCCGCCAGCACTTCGTCATCGGTCGGGCGGAAGATGGGCAAAACGGTCTGGCGATAACGAATGACGCCCGCGCGATCAATGACGATGACGCCGCGTTTGGTGCCGAACAGGTTTTTCATGTCGTAAGCGCGCACGACACTGCCCTCGGCATCGGAAAGCAGCCGTAAGGGCAAGGCGTGGTGCGCGGCGAACCGCTCGTGCTTTTCGACCGAGTCGGTGTTGAGGCCGACGACTTCGGCGCCCGCCGCGCGATACCGTTCCCAGTTGTCGCGCACGCTGCACATCTGTTTGGTGCACACGGGCGTTTCATCCGCCGGATAAAACAGCAAGACAACGACTTTGCCGCGCTGGTCTTGCAAACGCCAGCGCTGGCCGTGTTGATCGGGCAAATCAATCGGCGGCGCGGGCTGTCCTGTTTGTGCTCCGGTGTTGGTCATGACGGATCATTCGCTCTCTTTTTCGCTATTTTTGAGGATGCTAGTGCGAGACGGACTTTAGCTCAAATCCACGGCTAGCCTGGTACAGCAGACTGCCAGTCTGCTGTGGTCTCGGCAAAAGGGCGACTGGCAATGATTACAGCAGACTGGCAGTCTGCTGTGCCAGCATGCCATTGCACCCCACAGGTGCAGCGCCAAGCTGATGAAACAATCTGCTAGGCTTGGTCAAAACTGCGATTTCACCGGCTTAACCGTGGATTTAGGCTTTAGTCTGTCCGCCAGGATGAAACAGACTAAAGTCCGTCTCACCCTCATCAAGTGACTTCAAATCAAGTCACGCATTCTGCAATAGCAACCTTGATTTTGCCAGCGCCGGTTTCTGGCAGCTTTTTAACGCGGGAAATCCCTGCGCCGGATTGCACGCTTTGTCTTTTTTGACGTTCCATGCCGAGACGTTTGCAGGCGCGGCTTGGGTTCCGGCCCGCACGCCAATGTGACGAAAGGCAACGCAACGCATATACTCTCCGTCAAAGGCCAGCTTTTTTTGACGGACTTACGCGGGATTCTGAAGGGAGATAATAGCGATGAAACGATTTGTTTTGGCTTTGACCATAGTAATGGGCCTGGTTTGGCTGGCAGCGCGCGGCACGGCGCTGGCCCAGACACAAAGCAAACCGGCGGCGAATAAAGCGCTCACGCCGGACGAGGTCATCAAGCAATTCACGCAACGGGAAAGCGAGTTGTTTGAGACCTGGAAAGATTACGCCTACAAACAGGAATCCCGGATGCAGGTGCTGGGACCGGCCAATACCGTGTCCGGCGAGTTTTACCAGGTTTCGGAATTTGTCTTTAACGATTCAGGCAAACGCATCGAACGCATTCTCAAAGCGCCGCCGTCCACGCTCGACCAAGCCGGTCTGACGATGACCGCCGAAGACAAAAACGCGCTCGTCAATTTGCAGCCTTTCGCGCTGACGGCGCAAGAATTGCCGAACTACACCATCACCTATGTCGGCAAGGAAAAGGTGGATGACTTGAACGCGTATGTCTTCGATGTGATGCCCAAAGTGCTGGGCAATCAGAGCGAGTTGCGCCGGCTGAAATCGCAGAAGATCGAAGGCAAATACTTCCAGGGGCGCATCTGGGTGGATGACCAGGACCTGCAAGTCGTCAAATCGCAAGGCAAGGTCGTGCCCGAATTCAAACAACGCTTCCCGAAGTTCGAGACCTATCGCGAAAACATTGACGGGCGGTATTGGTTTCCGACCTACACCTACAGCGATGACACGCTGTATTTCGAGGAAGGCGGCTCGGCGCACGTGCGCATGGTGGTCAAATACAAAGACTATCGCCAGTTCCAATCTGACGTGAAAATCACCGGCGTCGAAGAGGTCAAAGACGAGCCGAAAGCCGAAGTCAATAAGGCCGGTGACAAGGCGACGGACAAAACAGGCAGCAAGCCTGCGGACAAAAAGGACGAAAAGAAACCGGAAGAGCCTGCGGCTAAACCGAAACGTCCGCGGCCTTAGGCGGCGCGGCTCGCTGGCGACGCCAGCGCTCCCAAACGATCAGACACAACAACCCCAGGGCGGTCGTGAGCGTCACGACTGCCCCGTTTTTCACCATCTGGGGTTGATAGACAAATTCAACACGGTGCTTCCCTGTCGCCACTGGCACACCACACAGGATGTAATTCACGCGCTGCCATTCGACTTCCTGCCCATCCACGCGCGCGTGCCAACCGGGATAAGCCATCTCGCTCAGCACCAGGAGCGTCTCCGCCTTGGCTTCCGTTTCAATCAGCAACCGATCATGTGAACGCTCAATAATGCGCGCTGTGCCCGTGCCGCCGTTCGCCCGTGTCAGTTGTTGTGCCCACGGCTGCGCTGCCGCGCCTGGTTCAAGCAAGGCCGTTTGGAGCGGATCGAAAGCTTTGCCTTGCGCAGCTTTCAACTCGCCGCGAATCAGCCGCAATTGGTCGTATTCAGTCGCCACCACTTGCGCCTGACCGACCAGCCACGCACGCGGCTGGGCGCGCAGGTTTTCATAAACCTTCATGTCTTTGTACCAATTGACGGTGCTGTCGTTGGGCACTTCGCGCCAGTGCGCGGGATCGCTCAAGCCAACTGTGGCGGCAGTCGCGGGCGGCGTCAGGAAGTTGGGCGCGACGAGGATATAGCGCACGTTGAGCAAATCCAGCGTGCGGTCTTGCGGCTGTAGCAGCGTCGGCAAGTAGCTGCGCCCGGCTTCGTCAATGCCGCTGAAAGTCTTGTAGCGCGTATTCAGAATCGGATCGTAACCGCTCGCCAATTCGTGGCCGTAAAGCCAAAACGGATTGAACTCGCCCGTCGTGGGATTCAACATCTGCTGGTAACGAAACGGTTCCAACACGCTTTCTTGCGCGGCCAATGACGGCGGCATGGCGCGTCCTATACGTCGCTCCAAGTGCGGTTCATCGTTATTGATCGGCCCGAAATAGGCGTACAAGTGATAATCGCCGAGCATGGCCACAAACAGCATCACGAACCAGCGCCCACGTTGCGGCGCGCGCAGAAAGAGCAACAGCGCCGCGCACAGCACAACCGCCGTCAGCATCGGTACATAAAATTCCGGCCCGCCCTTTTGAAAAAAGCCCGGCGGCACCCAATTCATATCGCGCAAGGGCAAGAGCAGCCGTTCCGCCGCCGTGCGGTTCCACAGCACGAACCCGCCGACCGTCGCGCACAACAGCGTCAACGACACGGCCAGAAGTTGCGCCACTTGCGCCAATCGCTTTTGCTGAACGACATCATCTGCGCGCAACAACAAGTCAACGGCGAATCCTGCTAACACGGCAACGGCAAAAACGACTTCCATCCAATGACGATTGGGGCTGCGAAAATGGCCGATGATGGGGATGGGGTGAAGCAGTCGCGCCAACGGCTCTATGTAACGGCCCAGAGAAAGCAGCACGCCCACCACAGCTACCATGCTCCAAAAGCGGGCGACATTCCACGGGTGCAACCGTCCGCGCCAAGCGGCATAAGCGCCCGCACCTGCCAATGACATTGCCACTACGCCCAGATAAATCTGCGCTTCGTAATGGTGCCAATAGGCGCCCCAATAGCCCATCGCATAAATCCCGCGCCCCTGCCCGTGCCAAAACGGAAAGAGCGTCACCAACAGCGACGCCGGATGCAGCGAATTGAGCGTGAACAATTCAAAGGGCCAATCCTGCCGCACCGATTGCCGCGCCGTTTCCGCCGCCGGCAACACTTGGATTGCCGCCAACGCCACGCCGCCCAGATAAACCAAAGCGCTTTGGCGCAAAAACAAGAAGGCAGCTTGCCGATTATGAATTGTGGGTTGAACGTCCGTAGTCCGCAATCCGCAATCCGCAATCCGCAATCGGAAGAGCGCATACGCGCCCGCCAGCAGCGCGCCGTAAGCGAACGGTTGCGGATGCGCGGCGAAAAGCTGCCAGGCCACCAACACTGCGCCGAGCGCCGCCATACGCCAGGAAGGGCGTTGCCGCAGGTCTTCGATGACATAAAGCACCCAGGGCGTGAGCGCGAAAATGTGCAGGAAGCCGGGATAGATGACGCGGGCCACCGCGAAGCCGCTGAGTGCATAAATGACGGCGGCCATGACGCAGGCGCGCCGCTTCAGCCCCAGGCAGCGCGTGTAACGAAACATTCCCAATAGGCCGACGGCGTAAGCCAACTCCTGCACGATGGTCATCATCCGCGAAGTCACCCCAAACGGCAGAAAGAGCCAGTTCAACGGGTCGAATACGCCCGCCTGCCACTGGGCAAAGAGCGGCGTGCCGCTATACATAAACGGATTCCACAGCGGCAGTTTGCCCGCGCGCAGTTGTTCGGCGACGAATTGATAGGCGGGATAGAACCAGAAGAGCGCATCACCATCCGACAAGGTTTTCCAGCCCAGCGTTTCGCGCCAGAAAAAAAGCGCAGGTAAGCAGAAGAGAAAAAGTTGCGCCAGGCGTTCTTGCGCACGGTCATCGTATCGGAGGGATTGGAGCCAATGCGGCTGCGGATCGTCGGGGCTTTGCATTGAAGAGATTCAACTAGATCGGTTTCACTTCGGTTTACGGGAAAAGCCGCGCAGCGCGCGCGGTACCGCGCGCGTCAGCAAGCGGAGTCTGTGCGACTCGGCCAAGTGCGGAAGCTTGACGCGCCACTTGCTGACGCGCGCGGTACCGTCCCGGCACAAGCCGCTCCCATAAACGCGATTGCAAACTGCTCTAAAACAACGGCGGAGCACACAGGCAGGCAAATTGAAAGGCAGAACAAAGTTTGGTACGACCAGCCGCAGATCAACGCGGAGCACGCAGATCAATCCAAATAAGCCAATTCGGTCGGGGGGTTAATCAGCGTTTTCAGCGTTCCTCTGCGGCCACATGTCTTTTCTTTCAGCTACTACTCAAAGCTTTTGGGGTTTGCTCAACTCTTTGCACGCGCTCAATGCGCCGCTGGCGTTGCAGGCACGGTCGCGCCCCAAGCCGGGCGGTTCGTGGGATCACCCAAATCAAGCACGCGGAAACTCATGCCGCTGCGTGACTGGTAAATGGTTTTGTAATTCGCCTCCGCCGGATCAGGCGGCTCCGGATAAATCGAAGCCTGCACCATATACCGCACACCGACCTTATTCCAGTTCTCCCAACTCAGGGCGGGCGCATCGAGCGCCACCGTTTTATGACCCGTGTACAGATAAAGTAGCGGCGGATTTGACGTCGTGATGATGCCCTCATCAGGCCCGGTGCGTGGTACGGATTGTTTGATCCAGGTCATCATTCTTTCGGCTTCGTCAAAGATTTGCAACCACTGCGGGCGCTCCAGCGGCGAGGCGCTGTTGGCGTTGATGATGTAATGCGTGTGCCCCACCAAACTGATCGCGGCCAGCAACAACGCGCAGCCTGTCATCACTTTGGTTTGCGCGGCGCTGGAAGCCGCCCGCGCCAGACGCTGAAACAGCCACCCCACGCCCAGCGCAAAATAAAACGCAATGAACGCCACCAGCGGCAACACGAAGCGATAGGTTTCCCACGGCCACAACAAGGTAATGCCCAATGAACAAACCACGACCACCTCAGCCAGCGTCAGACGTTCGCGCGCGGCGCTGATAAAGCCGAGCAACACAATGGCACTGAGCAAGAACGAGAAAAACCAATTGCTCCCGTGACTCGCGCCGTACTTGACTTCGCTTTTTTGCGCCTCTTTGTACGGATCAATCAACGACTCGAAAATCGGCGTTACCAGAATGCGCCCGATGTCACGCCCGATGATGTCTTGCGCATTCCACGCAATCCGCGCGGGCAAGCCGCCGATGCCGATGGTGCCGAGTTCGGGCACGCTGGCGCGCTTCTGCCAGAATTGCGTGGTGTAACTGAGCGTGACATGTCCGCCCTGTTCGGCGCGTTGCGCCGGTGTCGGCACGTGCAAGTGCGTGTAAAGCAACCACGGCGCAATCAGCAACACGACGGTGAGGCTGAATAAGACAGCCTGTCGCCACAAGCGCGCATTGAGCAAGTACAGCACGATGGCCGCAATGATCGAAATCGCAATCGCGCGAATCAAAAAACCGAAGCTCGCCAGCATTGCGCCAAGCAGAATGAATTTGAGCGCGTGTCGTTTGGCGTTGCTGTTTTCTTTAGCAGCTCGCACGCCGCTTTCGATCACCAAGATGGTCGCCAACAAGTTGCAGGTAAACACCGCTTCGGCCATCACCGTCGAAGTCGCCAACATCACCAGCGACGGACAAAGCAGCGTCACGGCAGTAATGCTCAGGGCGACGGCCGTCGGCGTCTGGCGCACCTGCGTGAAAAAGCGGTACACCAGCGCGCCCGCACCTAGCAGCGCCGCGATGGAAAGCGCTTTGAAGAGCCAAACATTTTCGGGAAACTGCGGGTAAAGGCGGTACAGCAGCGAGAGCAAAAACGGAAAACCCGGCGGATAAAGCGGCAGGATGCCCGGCGAAGGTGAGTTGATCAACGTGTAGCCTTGCCCGGTCGCCAGGGCCTTCGCCAGCATGATGTACCAGCCGTCATCAACAAACAGACCCGCCACACGATCCAGTCGCAAAAGATAAATTGCCAGGCTGAGCAAAAATACTCCTGCCCCAGCGATCCTTATGCTCCGCGCTGTTTTCTGTTCAGTAGTTTCCACCGCTTTGACGCTGGTGTTGATGCGCGCATTCGGCTGCTCTCCTAGAAATTGGCTAACAGGAAGGGGATGGCTTTGATCTAACATAGGTACAACTCGATCGGTATGCAGGGCAAGTTCATGCCACCTGCGGTTACGGCTACGGCAATTTCAAAACAAGTTGAAGAACTTCAATTTCGGGGCAATAACTTGCTGTAGTGATGTAACAAGTGCTGGCGCAACTTCCGCAGGCTTTCTGGCAGTCACGCGCGTTCTCAGCAGGAAAACAATCTCAACTCCATTGATGCACTTGCGGCGGTAAGATACGCATTCGGACCTGGCTGTTGCCTCTTTAGCTTGGCAGGCGGAATTTTAATGTGCCGAGTGGCGCAAACTAGGCGGAAAAGCAGATGGCGCGGTCACGGGGTAAGCGTAACGATCCAGATTTGATGCGGGTAACGGCGCGATTGATAAACTACGCGATAACCAGTCTGCGTGGGGTCATCGCCACGCTCAAAGAGATTGACATTCATGATGTAGCGAATGCCCAGTTGCTTCCATAACCCTTCCACCTTTGACGACTCGCCCACCCCAATCGTTTTGTGACCCGTGAAGAGGAACGTCAGTGGCGGATTGGCGGAAGCGACGACCTCGCCCGGCTTCAGTTGCCGGTTCAGAAATTTGAACTGGTTTTCTACTTCAGTGAAGATGCCGGGCAAGCCTCCGCTGGCGACGACAGAGGTGTCGTACTGTTTTGCGAGATAGCTGAGGTTGCCAAAAAATCCGAGCGCCACAAAAACCGCGAGCGCGCCATTCATCACCCAGGCCTGCCGTGGTGAGCCTGCGGCCAAAGAGTCGCCGTCAACCGACGGCGCGGGAAAAAACCGCTGGGCAAGTTGGCGCAACCCCAGCAGGAAATAGTAATACCAGAATGGCAGCAACGGCAGAATCAGTCTGAACGGGGGCCAAGGCCATAAAACAATCACGAAGATCAAACATGGTACGAGCAATTCCGCATACGTCACTTTGTTGCGGCAAGCGCTTGCATAACCCAACAGCGTGAGCGCCGTCAGCAACAACGAGAGCAATAGCATGCTCCACGGCGTGGCGGTGGCGCCTTCGGGGTCAGCCTGCCCATAAAAGAGTTCGACCAAGGGCGCCGCCATGCTGCGCAGTAAATCCACGCGCGCAATCAGGCCCAGGTTCCGGGCCATGCGTCCGGGCAAATCGCGCCACGTCTCTTCGCCGGAATCCACATCGCCCGCGCGCTTTTGCCAAAATTGTTTGAGATAGGGTTGAACGATATGACCCTGTTCTTGCGTTTCCTGGGTCAAGGCGGGCGCGTGCGCATTGGAATAGAGCACCCACGGCCCGCAAATCAGGGCCACCGTCAAGGTGAAGACCGACGCAGCACGCGGCAACCGTTCTTTGAGCAAATAGAAAAAGGCGGCGGCCAACGCTCCCAGCGCAATCGAGCGCGTCAAAAACGTAACCGAAGCCGCCAGCCCGGCCAAAACAGCCCAACGCCACTGTTGTTGCGGCTCCGCCTCCCGGCAGCGTTCAACCAGCCAAACGGTCAGCAAGAGCGCGCAGGTAAAAAAGCATTCCGACATCAAAGTCGAAGTCGCCAGAAACACCAACGGCGGCGCGACCACGGTGGCGACCGCAATGCCCAAGGCGGCGTAAGGCGTCAGACTTTTCACCTTGACGAAGTAGCGAAAGGTCAGCACGCCAGCCCCTAGCATTGCGCTGATCGAAACCGCTTTCAGCAGCCACAAATTCTCAGGGAAAGTCGGCGAGAGGCGATAAACCAGCGACAGAAAAAACGGAAAGGCGGGCGGATAAAGCGGCAGTAATCCTGGTGTCGGGCAATTGATTAGCGAATAGCCCTGTCCGGTCGCCAGGGCTTGGGCCAGCACCACATACCAGGCATCATCCACAAAGGTCCCAACCACCCGATCCAGCCGCAAGACGTAAACGACCAAACAGGCGATCAGGCTAACCAGACCGATGAGGGCAAACTGGCGTTGTGCGGCCAATGGCTGTGCCGCTCCGCTGGCGGCAGGAGTTGACGGTTGCACCGCCGCGCCTGTCACTGCGACATCCAGATCGTCGAGTTCTTCAGACATAACTGTTCAACTCCCGTCTTCGACTTCCGACTTCAACTCCCGTCACGGACTACTGATTCGCCAGAAAAGGCGGTGATTGATGTGTGCAGGCTGAATCGCGAGAACCCTTTGGCCAAAGGCGGGGTGAACCAGAGTCAAGCAAACCCTGGTTCACCCCACAGGACACTTATTTTTTGCCAGCCCCAGCGGCATGGGTACGCGTATCGCGCTCGCGGATGCGAGCCGCTTTGCCACGCAATTCGCGCAGGAAATACAGCTTGGCGCGGCGCACACGGCCCCGTTTCACCACGTCAATATGGTCAACGATGGTCGCGTGCAGCGGAAAGATGCGTTCGACGCCAATGCCGAACGAAGTCTTGCGCACGGTGATGGTTTCGCGAATGCCGAAGCCCTTGCGCGCGATGACCACGCCTTCAAAAGCCTGCAACCGTTCCTTGGTTTCGCTTTCCTTGATGCGCACGTGGACGCGGACGGTATCGCCGGGAATGAATTCGGGGATAGTGGTCTTGATCTGCGCCGCATCGAATTGATCTAAAGTATTCATGATTCGTTCACCTCTTCAATAATTTGGCAACCTCGCGGTTTGCCCGGCCTCAACGTGCCTGTCGTTTTGTTTTGCTTAGCCTCGAATTTTCAGGCTCAAACTCATTGCGCCGTGTCTGACGCTTGTTCCGCCAGCCAGCGCCGTTCCTGGTCGGTCAACTCGGCTTGGTCAAGTAATTCAGGCCGCCGTTGCCAGGTTTTCAGCAGCGCCGCGCGCCGCCGCCATTTCGCCACTTCGCCGTGATGGCCGCCAATCAAAACGTCTGGCACCTGCCAGCCACGAAACTCTGCCGGGCGCGTGTAATGCGGATAATCCAGCAGACCAGCAACAAATGAATCATGCACGGCGGATGTTTCACTGCCCAGCACATGCGGCAGCAGCCGCGTCACGGCATCCACCACCACCATCGCCGGGATTTCACCGCCCGTCAGCACGTAATCGCCAATCGAAATTTCATCGGTGACCAGATGCTCAACCACGCGTTCGTCTACGCCTTCGTAGCGGCCACACAACAAAATCAAGCGGTCGCACTCATCCGCCAAGCGCTGCGCTTCGTGTTGATTGAACACGCGGCCTTGGGGCGACATCAGCACGATGGCGGTGCGTTTGGCTTCGACGGCTGTGTCAGTTGGTGCGCTACCCGCCAACAAACTTTCGACCGCGCGAAAGAGCGGTTCCGGCTTCAGTACCATCCCGTCGCCGCCGCCAAACGGGCGATCATCCACGATGTGGTGTTTGTCGAATGTAAAAGAACGAAGATCGTGGACAGCGATTTCGATCTGCCCTTGCTGTTGCGCCCGGCGCAGGATGCCGTGTTCAAACGGCCCGGTAAAAAACTCCGGGAAGATGGTCAGCAGGTCGAAGCGCATTTTCAGACCTCAGACTTCAGACCACAGACCTCAGACTTTGCCTGGTCTGAAGTCTGAGGTCTGTGGTCTGAAGTCTGTGTTCATAAATCCAACAAGCCTTCCGGCGGCTCGATCACAATCCGTTTCCTGGCGACATCAACCTCGGTGCAAATGCTGCTGGCGAGCGGAATCAGCCGCTCTCGTTGCTCGTCATCTCTCACCACCAACAGCGGCGCCGCACCGAAATTCTGAACGCCGACGACTTTGCCAATGACCAACCCGGCAGCCGTGCTGACCACGCAATCCACCAAATCAAAATCGTAATAGCTATCCGCAGGCAAGGCGACCAATTGCTCGCGCATCACCAGCACACGCACATCCCGCAGAGTTTCAGCCGCGTCGCGCGAATCGTAGCCTTTGAGCTTCAGCAGGATGCGACCCAAATGTGGCCTGGCTCGTTCCAATCCGATGATGGCAGCTTTGCCGTTCGGCCAGCCTAAACGCAACTCCGTAAGCTTGGCGAAGCGTTCCGGGAAATCGGTCAGCAGATCAGCGATCACTTCGCCGCGAATCCCCTGCGGACGGGCGATGCGCGCGATGGTGATCAGATCATCTAACGGTTCAGCCACTGCCGTGCCTCGCCCTGCCCACGGGCTGTTCGTTGCCGGACTATTCAAGGATTTCCAGCACGAAGCGCCGCTTCAGCTTGATGCCCGAAGCATTGAGAATCGTGCGGATGGCGCGGGCCGTGCGGCCTTGCTTGCCGATGATCTTGCCCAGATCGCCGTCGGCCACGCGCAATTCGATGACGTTCGCCTGGTGCCCTTCGATCTCTTTGACTTTGACCTGTTCAGGATGGTCAACCAAGGCAGCCGCGATCAGTTCGACAAGTTCTTTCATGGCTCCTCGCCCTTTCTTAATTAAGCCGCGACCGGTTGTTCTGCCGCCGCTGCTGCCGCCGCTTCGCTCTTGCGAATCAGCGAACGCACCGTGTCGGACGGTTGCGCGCCGCACTTAATCCAGTGATTGACGCGGTCATGATCGAGTTTGATCTGCGCCGGATTCGAGAGCGGGTTGTAATGCCCAACGATTTCCACAAATTTGCCATCGCGCTTGCTGCGCTTTTCGGTCACGATCACGCGATAGAACGGTTTCTTCTTCGCGCCCATTCTGGTCAATCTGATTGTTAACAAGGTTCGCTACCTCCGACAAAGGCAGTTGGCAGTTGGCAGTTGGCAGTTGGCAGTGTTGATTGCGCGTTTGCAACTAAGCACTAACCCCTAGCCCCTAGCCCCTAGCCTCACCGCCGTTTCTTTTTCTTCTGTTTCGGTTTCTGTTTCTTGCGCCCGCCGCCAACGCCTGTCAGCTTGCGCACCACTTTGTTGCGAATGCCGCCGAACATGCCGCCGCCACCGCCAAACGGGTCGCCGCCAGCGCCGCCCATCAACTGCTGCATCATCATCTTCATCTCGACGTACTGTTTGATCAGCGCTTTGACATCGGTGACGGTCGTGCCGCTGCCTTTGGCGATGCGCATCTGGCGCGAAGCATTGATGATGATGTGATTTTCGCGTTCGGCCTGCGTCATCGAATTGATGATCGCCTCGGTTTTCTTCAGTTCGCCTTCCATCTGCGCGGTCATCTCCGGCGTCAATTTCGGCATCATGCCGCCGAACATATCGCCGGGCAGCATCTCAAAGATGTTTTGCAGCGAACCGATTTTCTTGACCTGCCCCAGTTGGTCGCGGAAATCTTCGAGCGTAAACGAATTGCGCGCCAGCTTTTCTTCCAGTTCCGCTGCCTTCTCTTCGTCCACTTCAGTCTGGACTTTTTCGATCAGCGACATCACATCGCCCATGCCCAGAATGCGCGAGACAATGCGATCCGGATAAAACGGATCAAGCGCATCGTACTTTTCGCCCACGCCGACGAACTTGATTGGCTGGCCGATGACTTCCTTGATCGAGAGCGCCGCGCCGCCGCGCGCATCGCCATCCATCTTGGTCAGGATGACGCCGCTGATGCCGATGCGTTTGTGGAATTCCTGCGCGCTCTTGACCGCGTCCTGGCCCGTCATCGCGTCGGCCACAAACAGCGTTTCAATCGGCTGCATCTCAGCCTTGATGCGCTGCAATTCATCCATCAACGCATCATCAATGTGCAGCCGGCCCGCCGTGTCAATCATCAGCGTGTCGAAGCCGATCTGCTCGCAATGCAAGCGCGCCGCCCGGCACAATTCCAACGGATCATTGATGCCCGCGCCGTCAAAAACCGGAATGCCGATCGCCTTGCCAATGACAGCCAACTGGTCGCGCGCCGCCGGGCGATAAACGTCCACCGACAGCAACAGCGGATTGCGATTCTGATTGGCCGCCAGCCACTTCGACAGCTTGCCCGTCGAAGTCGTCTTGCCCGACCCTTGTAAGCCCACGATCATCACCGCATTGGGCCGCCGCGAAGTGAACAACAAACGGCTGGACGTGCCGCCCAGCATCTCGACCATCTCGTCATTGACGATCTTGATGACCTGCTGCCCCGGCGTCAGCGAACCAATCACTTCCGCTCCGACGGCTTTGGCCTTGACCCGCTCGATGAAGTCTTTGACGACCTTGAAATTGACGTCGGCTTCGAGCAAGGCAATACGAATCTCACGCATCGCCAAATCAAGATGCTCCGGCGTCAGACGGCCCTGGCCGCGCAAGTCCTTGAGGACTTTCTTCAGTTTGTCGGAAAGTGCTTCAAACATGGGGTTTCGGTCACACTAGCAGCGTCTGGACGCCAAACGCAAAGCGTGCAGGATACGGACAGGCGTAGGGCGTGTCAAGACGAAGCTGCCCGCTGTATGGTCGCCCCGCAAATTTGCTCGCGCTGCTGCCCTGTTCCAGCGCCCAGTTCTCCTCACGAAATTCCGTCTGTGTCTACCCAGGCTTCGTCGTCTCATCCTGCCTGTCGAAACTGCGGTCAATCGAAAACCGAACCTCATCCGTGATCGCCTGAATATGCGGCGGCCGACCGGTAAGGTGGCGAGATAAATTACAGGAGCACATATCAGCGGCTGCCTGGTTGCTGCGGTTGTGCCGGGCTTTGATAAAGAAAGCGCTGGAAGCTGGTGAAGACCTTGCGAATCTGCCGCGCCTCGCCCAAATCGTTGACGGCATAAGGGATGGAGTTGTTGTATTTCAGCCTGAGCAACGGCGTCAGCTTTTCCGGCGCGAGTTCCTCCACACCGACGCTCACGTAATGTGAAAGCACGAAATCCAGAAAGACCTGCTGCTTGGTGGTAAAGCGCGTGCTGATTTCGACGCGGGCTTTTTCTGACCGTTCAGCGCGGGTGAGTGGCGCCAGCGCATAGGCCACATGTGCCAGCACGTCGAACAAATCGCTTTTTTCAGCGTCAATCACCTTTTGCATTTCGGCCATTTGCTCTGGGCCGAATCCCTTTTCGGCCAAACCTTCCAGCAAGCGAGCGCGGGTTTCCGGCTCGCTCCAAATCTCGCGCAACTCCTGTTCGTTTTTGAAGTATTCAGGCAGTCTGCCATACAGCATTTCCAGGAATTGCTGCGCCGACATCGGCGTGCCATCGGGATGCCAGAAACTCGTGACCATCATGTGCTGGATGTTGCGCTCTTTGCCGTCGGCCAGCCTGACCTTGATCTTGGGTGGACGCGGACGAGGTTCGCCATCGCCGCCGTCTGATGGCTGGCGCTCTCCGCCACGCGGACGCTCGCCGATTTCCCCTTCGTCTTCGCCTTCAATCGTGTTGTCTTCCGGTTCGCCATCCCATTCCGGATCGCTGAAATGCTGGTGCGCCCGCACAAAGTCATAAATCGTAAAATAAGCCTTGCCGTCAAAGAGCCGCGTGCCGCGTCCGATGATCTGCTTGAATTCGATCATCGAATTGATCGGACGCAGCAGCACGATGTTGCGAATGTTGCGCGCATCCACGCCGGTCGAGAGTTTTTGCGAAGTCGTCAAAATCGTCGGAATGGTTTTCTCGTTGTCCTGAAAATCGCGCAGGTGCTGTTCGCCCAATGCGCCGTCGTTCGCCGTCACGCGATGGCAATAGTTCGGGTCTTTGCTGGTTTTGAGCTGCCGAATCTGATTGATGTAATCGCGCACGGCCAGCGCGTGGTCTTGCGTAGCGCAAAAGACCAGCGTCTTTTCCTGCTGGTTGATCTGCTCCATGAAAATCTGGATGCGTTTCTTTTCGCGTTCGGGGATTTCGATGACGCGGTTGAAATCGCTTTCGACAAAGCGCCGCCCGGTTTCGATCTCGCCTTCGATCAAGCGGTCGTCCGGCGTGTAAACGTATTCGTCCAGCGTGGTCGAAATCTGTTTGACCTTGAACGGCGTCAGAAAGCCGTCGTTGATGCCATCTTTCAGCGAATAGACATAAACCGGCTCGCCGAAATAAGCATAGGTGTCAATGTTGTCCTTGCGTTTGGGCGTCGCCGTCAAACCAAGCTGCACCGCCGGGGCGAAGTAAGTCAGGATGTCGCGCCACGTGCTTTCGTCGTTCGCGCCGCCGCGATGGCATTCGTCAATGACGATGAAGTCGAAAAAGTCCGGCGGGTATTCGCCAAAATACGGCGAAGGCTGCCCATCAACTATCGGCCCGCTCATGAAGGTTTGAAAGATCGTGAAGAAGAGACTGCCGTTTTTGGGTACGCGACCTTTCTTTTTGATGTCGCTCGGTTCGATACGCACCAGCGCGTCTTCGGGAAAAGCCGAGAAAGCGTTGTATGCCTGATTCGCCAGAATGTTGCGGTCAGCCAGAAACAGAATGCGCGGACGGCGCGACGCTTCGCGGCTCAAGTTCCAGCGGCTGTGAAAGAGCTTCCACGCCAGTTGAAAGGCGATGAAAGTTTTGCCCGTGCCCGTCGCCAGCGTCAGCAAGATGCGTTCGCGATTGTCGCTGACGGCTTCCAGCACGCGCTCGACGGCGATGTCCTGATAATAGCGCCCCTGAAAATATCCGCCGCGATCTTCAAACGGAACCGCTGCGAACCGATCGCGCCAGTTGTTTTCGGTGGCAAAGGTCATCTGCCACAACTCTTCCGGCGTCGGGTAATGCGGCTGCTCGCCTTCTGTCCCCTCGTGCATGTCTACGGCGTAAATGCCCTGGCCGTTGGTCGCGTAGCTGAACCGGACAGCCAGTTTGCCCGCGTAATCTTTGGCCTGGGCGACGCCTTCGGTCAGCAACGAGTCCCAGGCTTTGGCTTCGATAACGGCCAGTTTGTGGTTGCGGAATTCCAGCACGTAATCGGCACAAAGCGCTTTGCCGCGCCGCCCGTGGCCTTCGATACGACCCAGCGTGATGGGGTATTCGCGGCGAATGCGGCTGCCCGCGACAACGCCCCAACCGGCAGTTTTCAGCGCCGGGTCAATGTGTTCGGCTCTGGTTTCGGCTTCGTTCATAACGTCTTTGAGTTATGTTCCAACGGGGCATTGGCACATGGGTTCAGCGCGCAGATTGCGCCACGTCTTCATTCAAAGCTCCAACGGGGCAAGAGCCAATAGCCAGGGGCAGAGGCACAGCCGCCGCCCCCGAAAACAAGAGTCGTTATCCCGCCAAGCCCTGAAAGGGCGCAAGCGCAAGCCAATGGATGTGGCTCAAGCCCCTTCAGGGCTAGGTATATTTCTCGCCCTGTTTCCCAGGGCTTCGCTTTGCTTCGCCCTGGGCTATAGGCTTGTCGCCCCGTTGGGGCTTGACTCCAGGCTGTTAGCTTGTCGCTCCGGCCTTGCCAACCAACACGCGCGGTTCAATCCCAAACATACCGCTCATCAATCTCAATGCCGTGTTTCTGGCACAACAACCGGTACTCATCCTGAAACGCTGTTTGGCCGTGATGTTGTTTCTGGTTGGCAATATAACTTTTCACTTTCTCAAGTCCGGATTGGCTTACCGAAAACGCGCCATATCCCGCCTGCCATTGAAAGGCTTGCCACGCCGCGCCTTTGGTCTTGATCCATTTTGACGAACTGCTTTTCACATCTTCGACAATACTGGCAACGGTTTTGGTGCGCGACAGAACAACCAAAGCATGAATGTGATCCGCTGTTCCGCCAATTAACAGCGAAGGGCATTCACAGCGCCGAAAAATGCCACCCAGGTAATCGTGCAAATCCAGTTCAATGTCCGCCGTAATGAATGGTTCACGATGCTTCGTGCTGAACACCAGATGAATCAGAATCGAAGACAAGGATTGTGGCATGTCTGCTCCTTCGTGAAAGGATTCTTGTTTGGTGATGAGGGGCGGGCGCAGAATAACACAAGTTCCAACACCTCAACCGTCCCAAAGTCCCAATGCCCCAACCAACGCCCCAACCAACGCCCCCACCGTCCCAGAATTCCAATGCCCCAACCAACGCCTCCACCGTCCCAGAATTCCAATGCCCCAACGAACGCCCCCGTCGTCCCAGAATTCCAATGCCCCAACGGGGCATCAGCCAACAGCCAGGGGCAAAGGCGAAGCCGACGCCCCTGGGGAAGGCCAACAAAATTCCCTCAAGCCCTGAAAGGGCGCAAGCCTACCGTTGTGCTGACGCCCTTTCAGGGCTTGGCGTTCGCATTCGCCGATGTCCCAGGGCTACGCGTTGCTCCGCCCTGGGCTGTAGGCTGTGGCCCCGTTGGGGCAGGCAGCGTAGTTTCAAAGCTGCCCCGTGAACGCTTGATGCAGCGCGATCTTTTCAATTCGTCCAGCGCCGCGAGCTTTTGTTGGTAGATGGATTCAAGGTGTATGCCACGCATCCACGCCACGACTGTTCTGCCCCAACGGGGCACCAGCCAATAGCCAGGGGCAAAGGCGAAGCCGACGCCCCTGGAAAGAAAACCAACGAAATTCCCCAAGCCCTGAAAGGGCGCAAGCGCAAGCCAACGGTTGTGCTGACGCCCTTTCAGGGCTTTGTCTGTCGCTCTGCCATGTCCCAGGGCTGCGCGTTGCTCCGCCCTGGGCTGTAGGCTGGTCGCCCCGTTGGGGCTTTACAACTGCCCCGTGAACGCCTGATGCAGCAGCGATTTTTTCAACGCGTCCAGCGCCGCGAGTTTTTGTTGGTAGATGGATTCGAAGCAGTGGCAACGCCATCCACGTTAGCACTTCTTTGCCCCAACGGGGCCTGAGCTAATAGCCAGGGGCGGAGCAACGCGTAGCCCCTGGCATGACGACGCCTCATTTACCCAAGCCCTGAAAGGGCGCAAGCCTACGGTTGTGCTGACGCCCTTGCAGGGCTTGGCGTTCTCTTTCGCCGCTCCGCTGTCCCAGGGCTTCGCATCCGCTCCGCCCTGGGCTGTAGGCTGTGGCCCCGTTGGGGCGGGGAGCGTGGCCTTCATAGTTCCCCCGTGAAGGCTTGATGCAATAACGATTTTTTCAATTCGTCCAGCGCCGCGAGCTTTTGCTGGTAGATAGATTCGAGGCGTTGGGTTTCTTCGCGTAGAGCGTCAAGTTTAGCGACAACATCTCTCTGGGCTGGAAGTGGTGGCAAGGGCACGGTGAGTTGCGAGAAGAAGCCAAGACTTAAATTGGCTCTTGCACTATCAACCTCGTTGTCATGCAGAATATCCCGAAAGACCGGAGAATTTAACAAATAGGTCAGATAGAAGTTGCTGAGCAACATCGGTTCACAACGAATCAGGCAAACCGCTTGATTGATATTAGCGATTTCCTCCAAATCAAAGATTGCCGTTCGTCCTATAGACGCGCCAACGATGTTGGTTAGGACGTCGCCTTTTTGAAGAATTGACTTTTTATCCTTCGCATTGAACTTCTCTTCAACATACTTTGGCTTGGTCATCAGCAATTGATACTCACCGACGTTCTCACTGGTGACAAACAGCACGCCGGGCTTTTCGACGTAATCTATTCCTTGCCATTTTGGCGATGAACCTTTGGTGATGCGTTCGCACAAGTCTCCCAATCGTTTCTCCACCCATCCCTCACCGCGCATCGTGAAGACGGATTGCAGGTGGCTTTCAAACAGCGCACGCGCGTTCTGGCGGTTCTGTTCGGCATTGGCTTTGGCGGTGCCGATGCCGTCAAACGCTTCGTCGAGGATGCCGACAATCCGCTGCTGTTCGGAGAGTGGCGGAAGCGGTATCTCAAACTGACTCAGTGTCTCGCCGGTGAAGTGCTGAATGCCTGCGCCATTGAAATGCTGCTTCAACGTTCCATCAAGATCGCAAGCGTACAGGTAGTAAAGCATCCACTTGCTGTGCTCAGCCTGATAGAAGCGAACTCGATGGAGCGCCTTTTGAAAGTAGATCGGCTCATCCTGATCCCAAATCGCCGCGCGTCCCGGATAGCCGCCTTCGCAAATCAGCAAATCGCCTTTGATGGCGGTGTATTTGGCTGTTTCTTCGGGCAAGAAACGCATCTCAGACACATCCGATAGATCAAACCCAAACCAGCGGACATTGAGGTTTCGCAGATACGGCTTTGGCTCACCTTTGTTCTTCGCTTTGTCGAGCATCTTGCCAAGTGAGTGCTGGGCGATTTCGCTGACCTTCTTACGTTGCCAACCCGCTTTCATAACAACCCCCGAATCGTTTCCAACACTTCCGCACTCTCCACATCCAATGCTGCAATCTCATCCATAATTTCCTGCGGGCTGCGGTGCGCGACTGCTTCGCCGCCGTTGGGGCTCTTGACCGAAAGATCAAAGGTCGCCGAGTCAATGCTGGCGGCGTCCACGCTCCACGATTTGGGCGAATCGGCAAAGCTCTGTTGCAGCGCGACGAATTCCTGCAAATCGTCATCATTAAGCGGATTGGTCTTGCCCAGATTGCGGCCCGGTTCAAGCTGATAAAACCAGACCTTGCGCGTCGGTGCGCCTTTCTCAAAAAACAGCACGACGGTTTTGACGCCTGCGCCCTGGAACGTGCCGCCGGGGCAATCCAGCACCGTGTGCAGGTGGCAGCTTTCCAGCAGCAGCTTGCGCAAGCTGACCGAAGCGTTGTCCGTATTCGACAGAAAGGTGTTTTTGATGACGATGCCGCCGCGTCCGCCCGCGCGCAAAATCTTGATGAAATGTTGCAGGAAGAGGAACGCCGTTTCGCCCGTGCGGATGGGGAAGTTCTGCTGCACTTCCTTGCGCTCTTTGCCGCCGAAGGGCGGATTGGCCAGCACCACGTCGTAGCGGTCTTTTTCCTGAATGTCGGCGATGTTTTCGGTCAGCGTGTTGGTGTGGATGATGTTGGGCGCTTCGATGCCGTGCAGGATCATGTTCATGATCGCAATGACATACGCCAGCGACTTTTTCTCTTTGCCGAAAAAGGTGTTGGTTTGCAGCGTTTCCAACTCGCTGGTTTTCAGGTTCGGCTTGGCTTTCAGGTAATCAAAGGCTTCGCACAAAAAGCCCGCCGAACCGCACGCGCCGTCATAAATGCGTTCGCCGAGGCGCGGCTGTGTCACCTGAATCATCGCGCGAATCAGCGGACGCGGCGTGTAATATTCGCCGCCATTGCGTCCGGCGTTGCCCATGTTTTTGATCTTGGCTTCATAGAGGTGCGACAGTTCGTGTTTTTCGGTCTGCGAACGAAAGCGCAATTCGTCAATGTGATCAATGATCTCGCGCAGGTTGTACCCGCTCTGAATCTTGTTTTTGATCTCGCCGAAAATCTCGCCGATCTTGTATTCCAGCGTGTTCGGCCCGGTGGCTTTCTGCTTGAAGCCGTGCAGGTACGGGAACAGCTTCAGGTTGACGAAATCGCGCAAATCATCGCCTGACAATGCCGCGTTGTGATCGAGCTTGCCGCTGGCATCTTTCGGTGCAGCCCAACTTTCCCAACGATAGGCATCGTCGAGGATGAAGCTGTAAGGCTTGCCTTCCAGTTCGGCTTCGGTGGCTTTGTCCTGTTCCAGCCCGTCCAGATATTTCAGGAACAGCAGCCACGAGGTCTGTTCGGTGTAATCAAGTTCGGTGGTGCAACCCGCTTCTTTGCGCAGGGTATCGTCAATGTTTTTGAATGCTTGTTCGAACATGAGTTGTAGAGTTCAGCCTCTTATTTTCAAGGCATGACTTGGGTGCCGCTGATTTTGAAACCAAACGTGTGCGGGCTTGTTCCCGTGAAAGGGTTTGGGATTACGCTTGGCTAACGCCGATCAAGTTGAGCAGCAGCGCTTCCGTCGCCAATTGCCGGTTGACGTTGAAGCGCAACCGCGCGCGCAATTCGTTGAACTGCTCCGCCCAGTTCGTCAGCTTGGGAATCCCGGTCGCGGCGGCCAGTGGCTCCAGCTTGTCGGCAACATCTATGTTGACGATGGTATCGCGGGCGCTGCCTGCCGCCAGCAGGAAGAGGTCGCGCAGCAGGCGGTTAAGCAAATCCAGTTCGCGCTCGAACTCTTCGCGCTCTTTTTTGCCGAGGTATTCCGCCGCTTTCATCAGCCGGAAGCGGTTCTCGCCCGTTGCCAGCAGTTCCAACAGGTTGATGAGCACGTTGCGTTCCTGGCGATAAACTCCCAAATCAAAGGCCGTGGCCTGGCCGATGCGCCCTTCGGTCAGACGCGCGAGCAAGAGCGTGTCGGGTTTGGGGCGGCGGAAGTTGGCGGTCAGGTATTCTTCCATTTCTGCTGTCGTCAGTGGAGCGAAGTTGATGCGTTGGGCGCGCGAGCGGATGGTTTGCAGCAAGGCATGCGGTTTGGCGGTCAGCAAAATCAGCGTCGAGGTCGGCGGCGGTTCTTCCAGCGTTTTGAGCAACGAATTGGCGGCCTCATCGCGCAAGCGGTCGGCGTCGTCAATGAGGAAGAAGCGCTGCTTGCCTTCGCGCGGGCGGTACTGCACTTCGTGGGCGATTTGGCGGGTCTGGACGATTTTGATGAATTGGCCGTCGGGTTTGATCGTCGTCACGTCGCCGTACACGCCTGCATTAATGCGCTGGCAGACCGGGCAAGTGTCGCAGCTATCGTAACGGCCCTGGGCGGCGTCAATCACCGGCTGATGGCAATTGAGCGCCTTCGCCATCGCTAAGGCGAATTGGCGTTTGCCGATGCCATCAGGCCCGGCAAAGATCAGCGTCGCGCCAATACGTCCGCCCAACAGCAAACGCTGCAAGACGGCTTTGTTGCGTTCGTTGCCGATCAGCTTGGCGAAAGACATGGTTATTGCAGATGGTAGATTGCGGATTGCGGATTTAGGAGTTTTGTAACTTCGACGAGGGTGAGCGCCGCGACTTCTTCGATGGAACCAGCGGCGGGGATGATATGAAACCGTTCCGGTTCGCGCGCCGCCAGCAGGTGATAGCCGCGCCGCACGCGCTCGTGAAATTCCAGCGGTTCCAGGTCTAAACGGTCGGGCTGTTCGGCGACGGTTGGGTTGAGGTCAACAGAAGCCGGCGCTTTGCCGCGACCATGCACACGGCTCAAACCGAGTTGCACCTCCAGGTCAAACAGCAGGGTCGCATCGGGTTTCAAGCCGCCCGTCGCCAAATCCATCAAGTGTTCGACCATCGGCAAGTCAAAGCCGCGCCCATAGCCTTGATAGGCAATCGTAGCGTCGGCATAACGGTCGCTCAGCACGATCATGCCGGCGGCCAGCGCGGGCATGATCAATTGCCGCACGTGCTGGGCGCGATCTGCGGCATAGAGCAACAGCTCGGTCAACGGCTCGACCGGCGCGTCCTGTTCGGCGGGCACATCGAGCAGGACGGCGCGAATGCGTTTGCCAATAGCGGTGCCGCCCGGTTCGCGGGTGGCAAGGCAAGGAATGCCCTGCTCCGCCAAATGGCGAGCGAGCAACGGCAATTGTGTCGTCTTGCCGCAACCGTCAATGCCTTCGAAGGTGATGAATTTGCCGCGTTGCATGAAATGGCGTAGGCGGCGCGCTCCGCTTTACCAGCCAAGCGCGCCTGCCAGAGCGACGCGTTTAATCGCCTGAAGGAGCGGCGCCACCAGAGGGAGCCGGTTCTCTAGGGGCTTCTCTGGTAACCAGCGGAGGACGCTCAGCACTCACAGGCCGATCTCCCAGAGGAGGTCTGTCAGCGCCGACTCTGTCAGCCCCAACGCTTGGGGTGTGATGATCGCGCGTGTGCGTCATGCTGCCGCGCGGCACTGAGATCGTGGAAATGGCGTGCTTGAAAATCAGTTGCTCTAGATTTCCCGATTCCAGCACCACCGAGAACTTATCGAAGCTACGAATCTTACCCGTCAGTTTGACACCGCCGACCAAATAGATCGTCACATTGATGCGATCCCGGCGGAGAGTATTGAGGAAGCCGTCTTGTACGTTTTGACTATTTTGCGTTTCCATATTTCCCAAATCGGTAACCCGAATTGCCCCTCTCTGAAAATTTATTTGTTGTTGTTGTTATTGGCTTGTTCAGCCAGGGTCTAACCAGCGGCAATACTAACCGAAACGGCACGCCCTTGCCAGATCAAATCTTGTCGGAAACATATTGCCGCAACTTCTCGCAGCCAGGGTTGCTCTCAGCCATTCAATGTTGGTAGAAGGCTACAAGCACATCGTCACCGCTTTTCCAGGAGCTTCCGGAGGAAATTCAGAATGCCGTTTCAACGCCGTCACCACCATTCGTTCCGCACTTTTTTCAGTCTCGCGCTGCTGTTGCTCGCCGCCGCCAGCGCTAGCGCACAAAGCAAGGTCGAATACGAGATCGCCTTTCCCAACGCCGTGCACCACGAGGCCGAAGTCACTGTGACTTTCACAGGCGTGCCGGCCAACAAACCGCTCGAAGCCCGCATGAGCCGCTCGTCGCCGGGCCGCTATGCGTTGCAAGAGTTTTCCAAGAACGTATACAACGTGCGCGCCACCGATGACAAAGGCGCGCCGCTCGCCTTCACGCGGCCCAACTCAACCCAATGGAACGTCGTCAGTAAGGGCGGCAAGGTGCGCATCAGTTACACGCTGTTTGGCGATCTGGGTTCGGGCACCTTCACCGGCATTGATCACACGATGGCGCACCTGAGCATACCCGCGACGTTTATGTGGGCGCGCGGGTTTGAAAACGCGCCGATCACGGTGCGTTGCCGCCGTCCCAATCCGAATTGGAAGATCGCCACGCAACTGGCGCCGACCGCCGATGCCGAAGTCTTCACCGCGCCGCACATGCAATACTTCATGGATTCGCCAACCATGCTGGGCGACTTGAAATTCCGTGAATGGCCGGTGCAATCGAACGGCAAGACCTACACCATACGCCTCGCGCTCAATGACAACTGCGAAGAAAAGGATGTGGACGAGTTCGCTGAGATGATCAAAAAAGTCGTCAACGAACAGATCGCCGTCTTTGGCGAGACACCCGATTTCGATTTCGGCACTTATACCTTCATCGCCAATTATGTGCCGCAAATCGGCGGCGATGGCATGGAGCATCGCAACTCGACCAGCCTGACCGCGCCGCGTTCGATCAGAGGGAATCCACGCGCCAATCTGGGCACCGTCTCGCACGAGTTCTTTCATTGCTGGAATGTCGAACGGTTGCGCCCGCGCACGCTCGAACCGTTCAGTTTTGAAGACGCCAATGTCGCGGATGGTCTTTGGGTAGGTGAAGGCTTCACGCAGTATTACGGCAACCTGCTGATGAAACGCGCGGGCTTCGGCGGTGACGATGCCAACTTTGGGCGCGGCCTTGGCTTCACAATTAACGCGGTCGTCAATTCGCCTGGCCGCCGCTTGCATGGCCCCATCGAAATGAGCCAGCAGGCTGTGCACGAAGACGGCGCTAACAGTGACTTCCCGACCAACAGCCGCAATCTGTTCGTGTCGTATTACACCTATGGCGCGGCGGTCGCCCTCGGCCTTGACTTGACGCTGCGCACCAAATTCCCCGGCAAGACGCTAGACAGTTACATGCCCGAACTTTGGCAAAGTTACGGCAAGCATCAGAAAAACTATAATCCCGCTAAACCCTACACCATTGCCGATCTGAAAGCTGCGCTCGCCAGGCTGACCGGCGATGCGGCGTTTGCCAATGACTACTTCGCCCGTTATATCGAAGGCCGCGACGTGGTGGATTATGGCCCGCTGCTCGCCCAAGCCGGGTTTGTATACCGCCAGGCGCGCCCTGGCAAAGTCTGGCTCGATGCGCAATTGCGCGAACAGAACGGCGCGTTGACGATTGGCGGGCCGACATTGACGACGGGGCCGCTGTATCAAGCTGGTTTGGATCGCGGCGACAAGATTTTGAGCTTTGACGGTCAGGCGGTGAAAACGCCTTCGGATGTGCAAGCAATTCTCGAAAAGCACAAACCCGGCGACACCATCGCTATCGAAGCCGACCAGCGCGGCGTCAAACGCACCGTGCAATTGACCTTCACCGAAGACCCGAATGTCGAAGTCGTGTCATACGAAAGCCTCAACAAAGAGGTCACACCCGCAATGAAGAAGTTGCGGGCCGAATGGCTCGGTTCACAACGTTAAAGAACCGCCCACTAAGACACACGAAGGAGCACGAAGAAGATTCAATTGGGTTGGCTTTCTTCGTGCCCCTTCGTGTGTCTTAGTGGGCGGCCTTGGTCACTCGCACGCCTGGCATAGCGCGGCACCCCACGTAAACCCAGCCCCAAACGCCAGCACCAACACATACTCACCCGCCGCAAAGCGCTTTTCTTCCTGCGCCTGTTGCAACGCCAGAAAAGCCGACGCGCCGCTGGTGTTGCCGTAACGGTCAAGGTTGATGACGATGCGCTCCGGCGCAAGGCCCAGCCGTTTGCCCAGCGCTTGCAGCAGATTCAAATTGGCTTGATGCGGCACGACGAGATCAATCTGTGCCAGTGTGAGACCGTTGCGCGCGGTGATTTCCAGCGCGGCTTCGCTGAGTTTGCGCACCGCCTGCAAGATCACCGTGCGCCCGTTCATTACACCAAAGAGAGATTGCGTTTCGTCAAACCAGCGCGCGCCATTCGCCGTACCCGGCGCGCGCACAATCAGGTCTTCGGCATAATTGCCATCCGTGGCGATGAGCACGTCCAACAGCCGCAATGACAGTCCGTCAGGTTTTGGCGCGCGGCTGACGATCACCGCGCCCGCACCATCGCCAAACAACATGCTCAGTTCGGCGGCGCGCGGGTGTATGTCCAAGCCCTTCGATTGCGCCTCAGCGCCAAAGCAGGCGATGTGCTGCGCCGTGCCCGCCGCCAGCAAGCCTTGCGCGACTTGCAGACTGTAGAGAATCGCCGCGCACGCCGCGCGCACATCCAACGCCGGTACTGGGCGGCAACCCACCAGGCGGTGTTGCACCAACGGCGCGATGCCCGGCACCTGGTAATCGGGCGACAGCGTGCCGCCGATCAGATAATCGAGTTGTGCGGCCTCCAAGCCAGCATCGCGCAAGGCGGCCTGCACCGCGTCCGCCGCCAGTTCAGAAGCGGACTGGTCAGTATTCGCCCAGCGTCGCGCACGTATGCCGGAACTAGCTTCGATCCATTCCGAGGTGACGCCGAGTTGCGGCGCAAGTTCGGCATTGGTCACTTCACGTTCGGGCAGCGCCGCGCCAAAGCCAGTCAGGTAACAAGTCATCACTTCACCTCATACGTTGCTGGGCAAGGCCATAAGGTTTGCAAAACGGTACCGCGCGCGTCAGCCAGCGGCGCGTCAGGTCTGACGGATGGGTGCAGCAGCGCAAGTCTCCGCTTGCTCACGCGCGCGGTACCGCAGCAGTGCATTCTTACCGCGCCAGTTGCAAGCTGCGCAGCACCTGTTCAAAGGCCGCTTTGTAAACCTGCTGTTCGTCTTCCGGCGCGATGGTGATCAGATAAAACAGCCGTCCATCCGCCGTCACCGTTGTGTAAGTCACATCCACTTCGGCCACGCCCGTGTTGGCGGAAGGCCCGGCGATGGCGGCGACGTAGCCTTGCTGGCCGCCGAAATTGATGGGCTGGGGCTGTTTGACGATTTGGAAATCGGGATTGTCATTGATCTGTTGCTGGATTAACGCGCTCGTCGCACGGCCCAAATCGCCGCCTTGCGGATTCAGCACGCCGACGAACACGCCGTGCGTGACGATGAAGGACTCGTTGAATTTTCCATAGCCGCCGTGCGGCGCAAAGATCAGCGTCGAAGCGCCGCCTTCGATGGCGTCCCAATTCGCGGGCACCTGCACGGCGAACGAGCCGTCTTTGGCCTGTTGGGCTTTGAGCTGACCGGAGGGGCGCGGCGGACGCTGGCCCATTTCCATGTTCGTGGGGTCTTTCGGCCCGACACGTTTCAACTGGCTGTTCTCGGCCAATGGCTGCGGCGCGCGTCCGGTCAACCGCGCTTTGACGGCCTGGAACTCAGGGCTATCGTGTTTGGGGCTGGAAGACACGTGCAATTGCTGCGTAGCTTCGAGAATGTACTTGATGCGATTGCCGGGGTCGGGATGATCGCTGAGCAATTCGGGCGCGCGTTGGCCGCCTTCGGACTCCAGCGTTTTGAAGAAATTCGCCATATCGCGCGGATCGTAGCCCGCCTCGGCCAGTATGCGCGCGCCTTCCAGGTCGGCTTGTTTCTCAGCGGTGCGCCCGAATTTCAGGAAGAGCATATTTGCGCCAAAACCGCCCACCTGGCTGATGATCTGGCCGAGTTCGGGCCGTTCGCCCGCGCCTGCGATCACGCCCAAGATACCCAAACCACCCTCGGCCAGTTTGGCTTTGGAAGCTTGGGCTGTACCGTGGCGCAAGGTGGCGTGCGAAATCTCGTGCGCCATCACGCCCGCCAGTTCGCCTTCGTTTTTGGCGGCGGCAATCGCGCCCGCGTTGACAAAGAGAAAGCCGCCGGGCAGCGCAAAGGCGTTGATCTCTTTGGTCGCCACGACCCAGGACTGGAAATTGAACCGTTCGCCTTCGGCTTTGGTGGCAAGTTTCTGCGTGAGTTGCTGCACGTAATTGACGATCTGCGCGTCTTTCACCATCGGCGTTTCGTGCATGACCTGCTCGGCGGATTGGCGGCCCAGTTGCACGTCCTGCTCCGGACTGAACAAGTTAAAGGCGGCGGGTTTGAAATGCGGCCCTGGCCCGCCGGACGTTTGCACGGAATCGCCGCCACCGCCGCGACAAGCCAATTGTCCGGCCAAGGCTGCCAACAAAACCCAACTCGCCAATTTCTTTTTGCGCATCAATATCTCTCTAGTACTCCATCAAGCTGAAAATGAGGGATGTAGGGCGGGATTTAATCCCGCCCTACATCCCGGATGCGCTCTCAGCATCCATCACTTACAGCTTGATGGAGTACTAGCTCCTTCATTAGATCGGTTTTCACTTCGATGTATGGGAAAACCGCGCAGCGGGACAATACCGCGCGCGTGAGCAAGCGGCGCGTCGGCAGTTCAGCCAAGGGGGCAAGCTTGACACGCCGCTTGCTCACACGCGCGGTACTGTCCCAGCATCAACTGACTTCTGTAAACGCACTTGCAACCCGCCCTAGTCGTATACGCGGCTAAAGGTCGGGCCACGGACACGTATTTAATCACGAATCGCAAACTGCTTAAACAACCGCTCTGCCGCGCTAACCGCCGTTTTGCGCGAGGCGAGGCGTTCGAGTTGTACCATCAGCTTATTATTCCAGCCCGTCACAACGTGGCTGCGGCCTTCTGCCAGCGCGTCCAAAGCCTCGGCCACGACTTCTTCCGCCGTTTGCACCTTGCCGCGCAGCTTGCGCTTTGAAGTCCCGGCGACGGCCTGAAAGTTCGATTCGGTCGCGCCCGGACAGAGCGCCGACACACGCACGCCCTGGTCGCGGCATTCGGCCCAGAGGGCTTCGCTAAAAATGAGGATGAAACTTTTGGTGGCGGAATAGACGGCAAAATACGGCACGCCTTGAAAGGCCGCGGTCGAACTAACGTTGAGAATCGCGCCTGCCCGGCGTTGCAACATCGGTTGCACAAACAGATGCGCCAGGGCGACCAGCGCCGTTACGTTGACCTGGATCATTTCCAACTGCCGGTCGAGCGACAGCTTGGCGAAATCGCCCGCCGCGCCAAACCCCGCGTTGTTGATGAGCACGTCAACGCGCAAGCCTTGCCGTTGCACTTCGTCAAAGATTAATTGCGGGGCTTCGTGCTGGGCGAGGTCGGCTTCGATCGAAGTGACGTGGATGCCGTATTGGCGGCGCAATTCATCCGCCAGCGCTTCCAAACGGTCGCGCGAACGCGCCGTCAAAATCAGATGCGCGCCGTCCGCCGCCAACTTGTGTGCAAACGCCGTCCCGATGCCATACGACGCGCCGGTCACCAGCGCTGTTTGGCCTTGCCATTCTGCCATCGCCGTTTCCTTTCGTGTTCACCGATGATGTGGTGGGGTGGCGGTCACGATAGACGAAGGGGAAAGAGAAAGCAAAAACCCTGGGTACGCACGCTTCCCAGCGTGCGGCTTGGCATGAGACGGATAGATGCTGAAAGGAAACCCCACCGGCATTTGTCTGTCTCATGCCAAGCCGCACGCTGGGAAGCGTGCGTACCCAGGCTATGCCAGGCTATTTCGGATAGTAGCCAAAGCGCGTGGCGGTCTGGCAATTGGGGCGTTTGACCTTGACGCGAATCGCGCGGTATTTGCCATCACGTTCGGCGCGGGTGGGCGAATAGAAAATCACATATTGGCTGCGCAATTCTTCGGCGACTTGCTGATAAGCGGCGCCTAGATCATCGAACTGTTCCGGCAAAAAGATGCGCCCGCCGGTTTCTTCGGCGATGTGAGTCAGATTTTGCTCGCTCTCAGAGAGTGTTTTCAGGTGCAGCTTGATGCCGTCGAGGCGGATTTTGTTGAGCGAATTATTGCCCTCGCGTTGATAAAATTCCAAGTCCTCGCGCTCTTTGTTCGCATCCAGCCGCGTCTTGCTGACGACGTAGGTGGCGACCTCGGCTTCCTGCAGGGCACGGAAGGCGCGTTCGTTGGTGATGCGCCCGAAGCCGCTGTCAATGCCGTCGGTCAGCACGATGATGGCTTTGCGGCCCTTGATCTTGTCGAGTTGTTCGTTGGCCGCCAGCCAGAGGGCTTCGTTGAAGCGCGTGAACATGCCCGATTGCAACCGGTTGAGCGCGCGTTTGAGCAACAGGCGGTTGGCCGTCCAATCCTGAATCAATTCGACTTTGTCGTGAAAGCTGATGAGCGAGATTTGATCGGCGGGGTCGAGTTGCGAGATGAAGTTATAGGCGACCGTTCTGAAGCTCTCCAATTCGTGGGCCGCGCTGCTGCTCGTGTCTACCAACAGGACGACGTGCACGGGCAGCCGCTTGAGCGCGAAGGAACTGATCGGCTGCGGCTGGCCGTCTTCATACACGAGAAAATCGTCGGCCTTGAGATCGGTGACGAATTGGCCGCTCGTGCGGTCGCGCACGGTGACGGGCAAGAGCACTTCGAGCGTGTCAATCGAGATGGTCGAACCGGGGTCAGGCTCAGGTGGGCGCTGTTTATCCTGTTTGTCGCGGGTTTGAGCGGCCAGTGGCGCAGTGGCGAGCAAACAAACAAGCGAAAGAAAAAAAACGCGAAAAGCTGGATTGCACATCTTGATCACGGCGGGAGGCATGTTTGTAATTCCGCTTTCAGGCGGTCGTTGGGCAAACTGAAACCCGCCCAAAGGCGGAACTACAAACGGCTACTTCATTTCGATCCCCATCGCTTCAGCCATCGCTTTGATGACGGACTCGCTGACGCGGTTCTTGCGCAACTCGGCCAGCGCTTTGGTCGAAACATCGAAATCCACCTGCGAGCTTTCGATCTTGCGCAGGATGCTGCCTTCCGAAAAACCCGCCTCGATTAAATCCAGAATCGCTTTGTTGTCGAGTTTGGGCGCGCGCTCCAACTTCGGCGCGCTGGGGCCGCCATTTTCGCTGGGCGGGCGAATAATTCTGACCGAGGCCGAACCCAAGGTTTCGCCTTCATTCGAGGCGCTGCCATTGGGGCCGCCCAAGCCCCGCGAGCGGCTCTGACTCTTGCCGCCAGAGCGCGAACCGAAGATCGGATTTTCGGATTCATCCATGCGGGAATCGCCGCGCGGATTGATTTGCGGGGGCGCTTCTTTTTGGCCTGGGTTATTGGATGAATTCGGATTGGCGCCGCGAAAGAAAGCGTCATCGTCCTGTTTGAAAAACTCATCGTCGGCCAGCGAACCGCCGCCCAGCCCGCCGCCCAACGTCTGGCGTTCGATCATGGCGGTGATGATCTTTTCGCTGACGTTATTCTTTTTGAGCGTGACCAGTTTGGCGGTGGTGATGTCGAACGAGACGGGCGAGGTGCGAATGAGCGCAATGATCGTGTTCTCTTTGAAGCCGGCTTTGGCTAGATTGATGATCGAATCGTTGGAAAGCACTTCGCGCACGGGCGCGCCCTGGGCGCGGGTGGTTTGAACCAAACCGCTGGTGAGCAAGAGTGCAAGAACGACTGGGATGAACGCTTTCATAACAAACCTCCTCTGCTTAACTGACATTCCGGCAAGGAAGGCGATCTCGTGGATGGTCGCGTTGAGTTGTGCGGCGCGGGGATTTTCGGCGAAGCGGGCGGCAAACTCAAGCGGGAGAGTTGGACAAGAACGTGTTTGCCATTCGACCTCAGCGATTCGCCGTCGTCACGCGCCGCTGTTTTGACTTCAGTTTCGGCGGTGTCTGTTGCGCCAGCATTTGCCGCTGCAACTCCGCGGGCGTCACAACCAGCCCCTGCGCCACGGCGCGCCGGTACGCGACGTTGATGCTGTACACGTAATTTTGCGTCTCGCGATAGGGCGGCACGCGATAGCCGTAGCGGATCACCGCGTTCTCGCCGGCGTTGTAGCCCGCCAGCGCAAGGTTCACGTCGCCGTTGAACATCTGAATTAAGGTCTTCAAGTAGCGCGTGCCCGCGTCTACGTTTTCTATCGGATCATTGATGTTGCGCACGCCCAGCCGCAGTGCTGTTTCCGGCATCAATTGCATCAGGCCGCGCGCGCCCACCGGCGAGATAGCGCGATGATTGAAGTTCGATTCCTGCTTCATCAACAGGTAAATCAGCAGCGGGTTGACATCATATCGGATCGCGTTATGCACGATCAGTTGATCCAGCCCGCGATGCCCGGTGGTGAATTTCATGTCGGGCAGTTGCAAATCGGGCAGCGGCTCATCCTCAGCGATGTCATAGAGAATTTTCTCAACCGCCAGGCGATCTACAAACGTTTGAATCTTGCCCAGCCGATAGCCGATGCGCGCTGGCTCTTCCCAAACAGCATCTGCGTCAATTTTGACGCCGCCTTTGAGCATGATGCGCGTAATTTTGGGCGCGGGTTCTTCAGGCTTGGTGTCGGCTTTATTGGCGGAGACGTTGGCGGATTTGATTTCAGCGGCGGCTTCTACTTTTTTGGCGGCGACGGTCTCGGCGCGTTTGGTTTCGGCCTTCTTGACTGCGTCTTTCTTAATCGCGGTGATGGTACCGGGAATGCTGCTGTAACCCGGCTGGCGCGCACGCAAACGGGCGGCTTCGGCTTGGGCGGCTTCGGCGTCGAGTTGGGCTTTGACTTCTTCAGGGGTGCCGTGAATCACGCGCGCGACGTTATCTTTGCGCAAAGCGTGCATCACCTTCCCTTGCCGGTACCAAAGATCATCGCCGACTTCCCACACCTCATCGGCCTCGAAGGTGCGCCCGTCTTTTAAGCGTACCTGGTCGGCATAAACAGCGACGCCCGCCAGGATGTGACATGCCATCGCGACGAGCACTCCGAACGAAACGGATTTTTTACGGAAGTTCATCCGCAGGGTTGTCCCCATGATCATTGGTTGGCACCAAACCTTTCCCTGACTAATTGTGAATTGCGGATGGGCCAGTTCAATCCGCATTCCACAATCTGCAATCCGCAAGCACTTTACACGTGCGCCATACCGAAGTAATTGCTCCAGGCAATATCCAGCAAATCGGGCGTCAGATGCGGCGCCAGACTTTGGTAGGTGCAAATATCAATGAACCGGTTGAGCAAATCGCGCGGTTCGCAGGATTTCATCACCTTGCTCTCGACGCGATACTTGGCGATCAGATAATCGAGCACCGAATTTTCGTAACTGATGCCCAGCACATCGGCCCGCTTCTCAAAAATCTTGCGATAGGTCTTCTCGTTCGGCGGTTCGATCATCACGCGGTAACCGAGGCGGCGCAGGAACGCTTCGTCCACCAGGTCTTTCGGATTGATGTTGGTTGAGAAAACCACCAACTGCTCAAAGGGCACGGCAATCTTTTTGCCGGTGTGCAGCGTCAGGAAGTCCACTTTGCGTTCGAGCGGGACGATCCAGCGGTTGAGCAATTCTTCCGGCTCGACGCGTTGACGGCCAAAGTCGTCAATCACCAGCGTGCCGCAATTGGCTTTGACCTGGAACGGCGCTTCGTAATAACGCGAGGCGCGGTTGTAAATCAGATCGGTCGTTTCCAGCGTCATTTCGCCGCCGACGATGATCAACGGGCGCATGATGCGCAACCAGCGCCGGTCATAAGAATCATAGCCGTCTTCGTCAAACGTGCGTTCGTGGTTGTGCGCGTCATAGATGTTGATGACGTGTTCGTCCACCGCGACTGAATAGGGAATCCACACCGGTTTCGGCAAGGCGTTGTTCATGCGTTCGGCGACCGCCGTTTTGCCCAAGCCCGGCAAGCCCGACAGAAATAGACTGCGCCGCGAATTGAGCGCAAACCCGATGGTTTGCAACAGCGAATCCGGCAGCACGAGATCGTGAAACGCATCGGCGACGGCGGGCGGCCCAATGACTTCTTCGGGCTTGGCTTGCGAACGCACCATTGCGCTGTAGGCGGCCAACGAAACCGGCGCGGGGCCGACATAGCCGGAAATTTCCGCCAGGCGTTTGATCTGATCCCAGCCGCGATCCAGCACCGCATAGCGGTTGTTGTTGAAACTCACGCGCCCGCGCACCTCGACCAGCTTTTCACGGTAAAGATGCTGCATCAGGTCTTCGGCAATATGCAGCGGCAGACAAATGCGTTCGGAAACCGCCAGCGTGGTCATGCTACTTTCGGTGCCTGCTGTCTTGAGCGCCAGATCAGCCAGAAATTGAAAGGACATGCCGGTGGCTTCGACGGTTTCCGGCATCGGCGGGATAAAATCCTGCTCGACCATCACATCTTCATACATCATCGCGTTCCACTCCTCACACCCGTCCAAATGCGGAAAATGGAAGGCGGGGTACGAACTAAAAATGCCAAGCGTTTTCTTCCGTACTCCGCCTTCCGCATTTCTATTGATCCACCGTGGTCGCTTCTTTTGACTGATTGGTCACGGCCAATTTCTTGTACTGCTCGTTGAGCGAAGCAGCCTCGCGCGCCCGGCCCGTGCGTTCATAAAGCTGGGCCAGATTGCTCAGCGCGGGCAACGAAGAGGGCTGTGTTTGCAGCGCGGCTTCATACGCCTGTATCGCCTGCTCATATTTGCCGTGCTGGCTAAACACATAACCCAGATTCAAATAGGCGCCAAATTCACCCACGGCTTGCGTGAAATGATAGCGCGCCTTCTCGAACTCGCCTTTGCGCCCGTAGGCCAAGCCAATGTTGTTGTGCAGGCGTTTGTCTTCAGGCGAGACCTGTAAGCCTTTGCCGTACCATTTGACCGATTCGCCGTAATTCCCCGCCAGATAAAACGAATAACCGAGATTGTTCAGGAAGCGCGTATTGTTGGGTTCCACACGCAGCGCTTTTTTGTACTCATTCTGCGCGTTCTTGTACTGGCCTTTCTCGTCGTAACAGACGGCCAGCATGTTGTACGCCTCGGAATTATTCGGATCGAGCACCAGCGAGCCGACCAATTTCTCGATGGCCGAATCAACCCGCCCTTTGCTGTGCTGTTCCATGGCGTCGTCGTAAAGCTTCGCCGCCGCCGCCGCCACCGAACTGGCCTCGACATTGAGCGGCGCGGTTTCTGTTGGAACACTATTGGCTGTGCGGTTCACCGGGGTGATCTTCACTTTCTGCGCATCTTTCTCTTTGGCCCGTGCGACATCTTCATTCGCCCCATCGCCACCCCGGAAAATGCGCGCCACCAACCGCACGGGCGCGCTGATGATTTTTTTGAACGTGCCCGGCTTGCCCGCAGTCGTCGTCGTCGGTTTGACATTGCCGGGCGTATCATCTCCGTAGCCATACAGGAAGATTTCGGTCGCCGTCAGGTGATCGGCCAGGCGCAGCCGCACACCGGGCATGGCCACCAAAAAACCGAGCACCAAGGCCATCGTTAACGCCGCGGCGACGGCGGGTTCTTTCAACCAGCGCCGCCAACCGGGTGCGGTCTGTTTGTTATTTTGCGGGTTGATCAATCGTTCGTCTGTCATTGGGTCTCACCTTTCAATGCGCTGACGCTTGCGAGAGTCCGAGGGAGGAATGACGGGGGTTTGAACCCGCACCGTCAAACATTCGGAAGAGCCTCGCCAGGCCGCGCTGAATCGGGTTGATTTGGGGCACCGACCATTTCAACCAATCGCTTCACCAACACCATTACTCCCAAGAAAAGCTGTCACCTGCGAAGGGAATCGGTAAATCGTAAGTTCGTAATCGTCTCGTTATGTTGCGCCAGTCCGGCAGAACCGAAGTGGGGAAAATCTATTCGGCGGACAGGCCGCCGTGTGGTGTCACACGCCTGGGGCGGGCAACGCGCCGCAAACTAATTTTCAAACTCTTATCAAATCATCATTAACCCATTGAGTAACCCATTGAGAGGGTACGTCCAGCACCTGTCATCTATGGATACTTTTTACGGGGATGCCACAGCGGGCTTCTGCGGGGCAACGCGGCGGCGCTGAAACAAATTGCGCGGCCTGTTCAGAAGAAGTGGGCGGCGATAACCTGAGAGAGCAGCCTTGGGGCGGTTACGCCGGGGCGATTGTCATCTCCTCGGCGCTACTTTTCAACTAAAAAGATCACATTCTGCAATTTGCGGGGTTAAAGATCCCATTCTTCATCGCGTTCGCGCACCCGGCGCTTTCCCACCACCACGCTTAAAAAAGCGACAATCACCAATAAAACGACAATGATGATGTAATTGAGGGTCAAATCAGGCCGTGGCTCGTCTTCCATCTGCAAGAGCCGTCCGGCCCACAAAATCATCGAATTGAGAAAAATCATGGGGCATTACTCCTAAACGCTGCGCATCAACCAAGCGGCAGGCAAGCGGCGGGAGCCACTTGGTCAATTCGAATTCAGCGTACCAGCACCGCCAACAAAACGGCCACCAGCGGCGTGCTCATTCCGCCCAGTGTCATGGCTAAAGCCACCAGACCCGAACCTGAAAAGAGCAACGCCACTATCCCGGCCACCAAACCGACCGACAGGCTCACCAGCACGAACCGATTGATCACCAACCGCATTTCCGCCTGCCGTAAAAACCGCTGCAAATGCGTCAACACCTCCAAGCGACTCACCAGCCGCTGTAAAACTGGCAACCCCGGCTTTAGGTGCAGCGCCGTTCCTTGTCCGGCGCCCGCTTGCGCGATCTCATTCAAGCGCCGGTCAATGACACGCCGGTAACGCGCCGTCTCGCGCGTCAGAAAGAAATAAACCGCCGCCGTACCGCACAGCAACGTCAACCAAAGCGACAAATAAACTAACGTCATAACACCGGCGGCTTGCAGCCTCGTGATGTTTCAGCCGCAATCCGCATCCTCCCTTACACCGACACCGTGAAATCAATATGCTTCGAATAGATGCGCGGGCATGCGGAAGCCATACGCTTCCAGTTTGTCTGAACAACGCGGGCGGATGCCGGTCGCTTTGAACGAACCCAGCACTTCGCCTTTCGGCCCCATGCCAGTGCGCGTGAACTTGAAAATATCCTGCATGGTGATGATCTCGCCTTCCATACCGATGATCTCGGTCACGTGCGTGATCTTGCGCGAACCGTCGTTCAAGCGCGCGCACTGCACGATCAGGTTGATGGCCGAACTGATCTGCTGGCGCATGGCTTTTTCGCCCAGGCGCAGGTTGCCCATCGCAATCAGGGTTTCGAGACGCGACAGCGAATCGCGCGGCGTGTTGGCGTGGATGGTCGCCAGCGCGCCGTCGTGACCGGTGTTCATGGCCTGCAACATATCCATCGCTTCATCGGAACGCACTTCGCCGATGATGATGCGTTCGGGGCGCATACGCAGCGAGTTTTTGACCAGATTGCGGATGGTGATTTCGCCCTTGCCTTCGATGTTGGGCGGGCGCGTTTCCAAGCGGACGACGTGCGGCTGTTGGATCGTCAATTCAGCCGAGTCCTCAATCGTCACGATACGTTCATCGTGTGGAATGAACCCGGAGAGGCAATTCAACATCGTCGTCTTACCGGCACCGGTACCGCCGGACACGAGGATGTTCAAACGCGATTTGACGCAGGCTTCGAGAAATTGGGCCAGGGCCGGGGTCAGGGCTTTGAACTCAATCAGATCGCTGATCTTGAGCGGGTCTTTGCCGAAGCGGCGGATCGAGAGCGAGGGGCCGTCAATCGCCAGCGGCGGGATGATCGCATTGACGCGCGAACCGTCGGGCAAGCGAGCGTCGCAGAGCGGCGTCGTTTCGTCCACGCGGCGGCCAATGCGCGAAACGATGCGGTCAATGATGGACATCAGGTGCGCGTCATCACGGAAAACAATGTCGGTCAGTTCCAGCTTGCCACGCCGCTCGACATAAACCTGTTTGGAGCCGTTGACCAAAATGTCAGAGACCGTTTTGTCTTCGAGCAAGGGTTCCAGCGGCCCCAGGCCGAACAACTCATTGATGACGTCGGTTTGGACACGCTCGCGTTCGAGGCCGGAGATCGGGATATTCTCTTCATCCAAAATGCGATCCACCGCGCGCCGCACGTCGGCTTGCATCAGCATGGGATCCATCTTTTCCAGCTTCGACATGTCGAGCCGGTTGACGAGAATGCGCCCGATGCGCAAGCGCAATTCCTGCATCTCTGCCGTATTCTCGCGCAAACCGCCCGTTGTCGGCGGCATCGCTCCGGGACGATAGGATGGCGTGCCAAATTGATTGCCGGTGGCGTCGCCATACTGCCCGCCATTCGCGGGCGGCTGCGCCCCACCGGGACGAAACGTCGTGGCCTGCTCCAATCTGGTTCTTAAATCCGACATAGAGGAATCTTCCTTTCCGAGGTCATGTTGCTTAACTGATGTCCGGCCTTTGCCAGCGTTTGTCTGCGTTCTGCCAGCGGTTCTGCCAGCGGTTCTGCCAGCGGCGCCTCTAGTTCGAATACGGCAGGGCGCACTGCCACGAACTGTGAGGAACATGTTCAATACGCGGCCAACGAAGTTCCTTGCTGGTTGCGACCTCACCTTGTAGTAACGAATTTATTCGTTACGTCCCACGCGTAACGAATAAATTCGTTACTACAAGGTGAGGCTCAAACCGCCAAAGAACCTGGGTGCCGGTGTAGTCAACGGCGTCCGAATAAAAACCAACTGCTATGACCGCTGCGCGCGGCCTGTGCGTTGTGCTCCGGCAGCAGCTCTTTACCGCTCAACCGGCCCGCCAACTGATAAAAATCCTGGGTCAGGAGCGGCTGGGTTTTGCTCAACACCAGCGGTTCACCCATGTTGATCGAAGCGATGGCCGCCGGGTAATCATTTGCCAGCGTCGCATAAATCCTGGTCTCCAAGACTTTCTCGACCTGCTTCAGATCGAATTCCGGCGCTTTCTCGTAGCGGTTGACCACCAGCTTGATGCGTTCGCGGTCATAACCCAGCCGCTTGAAAAGATCGAGCGCACGTTTGGCGCTGCGAATCGTGGGGATGTCAAAGGTCAAAAGCAAAACCCGTTCATCGGCGCTGTCCAGCGCGCCGATGGTGGTTTCATCCAAGCCGCGCGGCAAATCCAGGACAACGTATTCCATGCGTGATCGAAGCAGATTCAGCACGCGCATTACGTGAGCCACTTTCACTTCCTCTTCGCGCCCACTCTCAGTGGGGGCAGCCAGTAAGGAAAGCCGGTCGGTGCGCGGCGTCAGGTACTTTGCCAGCAATTGCTCATCCAGCCGGTCAAAGTTCTGCACCACGTCGGACAACGTCGCCACCGGCTCCAGGCCCAGATAAAGCGGTTGGTCGCCGGCTTGCAGATTCAAATCCACCAAACAAGTGCGCGCTTGCGCCACGCGCGCCAGACTCGCCGCGAGATTGGCCGCGACGAATGTCGTGCCGCAGCCGCCTTTGCTCGAATAAACCGCAATCACTTTGCCGGGCCGGGCTTCGGGGGGACGCTGGAATTGCTGTTCGAGTTTGGCGAAAGCCGCCATGACTTCTTCCAAATTGAGCGGCTGACTCAAACACTCCAACGCACCCGCGCGCAACGTTTTCACAATCACTTCTGCCGAGGCGTTCTCGCTCGCACAGAGCACGGCGGCGTCAGGCAATTCCTGATGTAGGCGTCCGACCAGCCGGAACGACTGTTGCAACTCAGCGTCGAGAAATAGCAAGACGGCTTGCGGACACAGCCGCTGCAACTCTTCAAAGATCTGGGTGGGCGTCAATGTGGCGCGAGGCAATTCCGCCAGAATCACCAGCGGCGTTTGGCAGGCATTGCGCAGCAACACGCGCTCCTGCAAATTCAGGGTGCGCCCGACCACAACAACGGAGAGGGTCTTTAACACAGGCTCCTCGGCTCAAACTGTGACGACAAAGGGATACGCGAACTGTCTGTTCAATCAACGGCCCTCACGCGGCTCCGTTCCTGTCTCCGGGTCTAAACCTGTGGCCTTTACCGTTGGCCTTCTTAATGGGATGCTCTGCGAGCTTTTTCCTCTCAGCAGGTGGGATGCGCGGGCGGCACTTTGGATAATCACGTTCGGGAGACTACTACTGAAAAACTGCGGGCTGGATTATATGCGCATCCAGCGCCAAACTCCATTGAAAATTTCACCCGCACCCATCACCTGCGCCTAGCTTTCGCTAGCACATCTCACTTTTCCGGCGCCTTCGCGCTGGCGTGGAGGTATCACGGTTTATCTTTTTTCGGTGGTTTGGGGGGCGCTTTTTCCGTCTTCGTTTCCGGTTTGTCTTCTGGCTTGCCTTCCGATTTGCTTGGCCCGCTCACGCCCGCTTGCACCAAAATTTCCGGCCCCTGTTTGCCGGAAAGCGCATGCCCGGCCTGTCCTTCGATACTTTCCACCGGCAGTTTAGACACCTCGGGTTTGGTAGCGGCGACCTGCGGCAATTGATCGGCATTGAGCGCCGCGACGGTTTTGACCGTCACGATAAAGATCAATTCCGTTTCGTGGCGCTGGAAACTGCGGCTCTTGAATAACTCGCCTAAAATCGGGACCTGGCTCAAGACCGGGACTTTCGCCAAATTGGCTTGCTCGACACTATCAATCAACCCGGCCAGCACAAAGCTTTGCCCATCGCGTAATTCCAGCGTCGTCTTGGCGCGGCGAATGCGCAGCCCCGGAATCACCAGCCCCTGCACGGTTACGCCCGCACTGAAATCCAGACTCGAAACCTCGGGTTCCAGCGCCAACCGGATATGATTCTCGTCCAAAATGGTCGGCTGGAAATTGAGCTTGATGCCAAACTCTTTGAACAGCACCGTGATGGGCGGCGCGCCTGTTGGTCCGGCAGGTTGTAACACCGGCACCGGGAATTCGCCGCCCGCTTGAAAGCTCGCCTGCTGCCTGTCCAAGGCAATCAGCGTCGGCTCAGCCAATTCACGCAACGCGCCACGCGCCCGCAAGGTGCGGATAAACGCCGGTGCCCCTGCCGTACCCAGACCGCTCAACCAAACATTGACCGACGAATTGGCCAGCCCAAACCCTTGCGGGCGCTTCGGATCAACGCCACCGCCCAGCCCTGACCCGCTGGGGCCGCCTGCGGCGCGCGTATTCACGATGGCCGGCACGGTGTTACTGACCAGCCCATTGGCGACGCCCAAATCGCGCACCAAGCGGCGCTCCACTTCGACGATGCGCAATTGCAATTGCACTTGGGCCGTATCCAGCACAGGCGCTTTGAGCAGGTTGTTGACCTTCAGGCCGGTCGCCTCAACGATCTTTTGCACCTGCTCCGCCATTTCGGGTTTGCTCACGCTGCCGGAAAGCACCACGCCGTTGGGCACCTGGCTGAGTTGGATGTTTTCGTTGGGAAAGAGCAGCCGAATTTGATTGTCAATGAGCGTCAGATTGACCTGCACATACACATCGAAAATCAACAAGCGCGCGGGTTCACCCGCCTGCGCTTCGGTAGCTGGGCGCTTGGCCCAAGCCACGACATTGACCTGACCGAAGGCCAGTCCATTGAGCAGAAATTGCTTTTCCGAAACCGGCACGACTTCAGCAATGTTGCTGTCCGAAACCGCCACACGTTCATAAGGCTGATCAAAATCCACCACGCGCGTTTGCCCGACCAGCACATCCAGTTTCAGCGGCAACGCATTGTTGGCAAAGGATGCCTGCAAGGTCAGGCGTTCTTGTGCCTGCGCCTGCACGGCATTCCGCCCAACCAGCAAGACCAGCAGCAGCCAAAGCAGCCGGGCGACCTGTCTGTTTTTTTGGTGCTGAAATTTCATAACGCTACCTATTGAATCGCGACGCGCGTGCGCTTGCGGCCTTCGATCAGTTCAATGGAAGGGCCTTTCTTTTCGCCGGGCGTCCCGCTGTCGGAAGCAGCCGGAGCAGGCGTCGCTGCCGGCAGAGTATGCCGCTGAGAAAGGGGACGCAATCCTGCCGGTTTCCGCAACAAATCATTGGCGGCGCGCGCTTCGAGCGCCGCATCTGCCAGCACATCGCGCCGTGTCGCGCCGGGCGTCGTTTCCACCAGCCGGTCGGTGGCGTTGCGTATCGAAAGCTGCAAGCGGCCCTCAGCTTCGGCCAATTTCAATTTTTCGGCCTGCGACGGCGTAACCTCCAACCAAACCACCTTGCCCCAAACTGTTTTGCGCGTTTGCGCAACGTCGCCGCCCGCCAGCACGCGGATGTTTTGCAGGATCACTTTTGAGACCGGCTTCGCGTTCTCAAGGGGCGGCGGCATAATCGCAATCACGTCCACATAACTGCCCAGATAATCATTCGTCTTGGTTGATTCGCTATTGCCACTGGTTTCATCCACGCGCACGGCCACGGCGCGCAAGCCTGGTTTCAATAAGCCACTTAAGCCAACCGGCGTGCCCAGCGCAGCCAATTGGCGTTTGAGCACAGGCGTCAGCGCAGGAATCTCAGTCAAAGCGACGCGGTGAACCACGGCGTGGCGCTCAAATACCGATTCAGGCGAGAGCAGGCTTTTTGGATATTTCGCCAAACCTATTTGTTGCGGATTGATTTCACTGCCCAACGGAATGTCCGACAACGCGACAACAACTTCAGTCAATTCTTCGGCACTGCGGGCTTGAATGCTGGTTTGCAAGTAACGCCGGACTGCTTGCGTCAGAAGCAATCCAAAGCACAGCGCACCGATCACTGCAATCCAAAACCGTCTATCCATCACCACTTGCTCCTCACCTCGGATGCCGCGCATCCGAAACCAAACGCCGCAGGCCTTGCTGGAACACCGGCCTGCGTGGGCACACGCACGAAGCCCAAGTTCGCGCCAATTTAAGGATGCTGTGCGTCTGTAAATTCCTGGCAAGGGGATGTGCGAACGATCGGCCGATCTACCAAGTTCGCTGTGTTTGGGACGTATTCAGGGGATGATATTTTGGCGCGTTTCCGGTTTGAATGCTTGTCGCTGATGCAACCCTTAATCTTTTTGCCAACGCGAAAGCACTGGATGACGCGGGGCATTCTATGCATGCCCTGCCAGCCAAGCAACATAAAAATTTTGACCCGTCGTGCGCAAGACTCCGTCAAGCATCTTTTTGCTACCGGCCACGCGCGCGCTTGTGGTAAGAAATGCGCCCGTAGTTTCCTAGCATCCCACCATATCTTTCGCGCATCCCCGCGAGGTTTCCCGCATGTCCGAATCCATCTCCCTGCCGCTCGCAAAGGCTGGCGCCAGTTTCAGTGCGCAACGTTTGAAAGAAGGGCTGACGCTGGTTTGCTTCTTTCTGCTCGTTGCCGTTTGGGTGTCGTATGCGCGGTTGAACAATCCGACCTTTGGCGCGCAAGGCGATCTGCCCGCGCATTACCAACTCACCCGCGCCTATGCCCAAAGCCTGGCCGAAGGCGCTTGGCTGCCACGCTGGGCTGGCATTCTGGATGGCGGACGCGGCGATGCGTTTTTCACGTTCTATCCGCCGCTCTTTTATGGACTGACCGCGCTGGCGGCGAAGCTGCTGCAAACCGATTTCATCAATGCGCTGAAAGTCAGCACGCTGGTTTGTCTGCTGCTGGCGCAAATCAATGCCTATTTGTTGGCGCGCAACTTCTTTCCCAAAACGGCGAGCGTGCTGGCAGCGGCGCTCTATGTGCTGTTGCCCGCGTATGCGCTGCTGACCTTGCACCGCGCCTTTTTGCCAAATGGCCTGGCGCTGGCGTTCGTGCCGCTGGCCTTGCTGGCCACACACCGTTTGTTGCTGGGCGAGCAAGTCAAACACGCCACGGCGCTCTTCGCCTTCAGCCTCAGCCTGATTGTCTTGACGCACGTCATCACCACGTTTCTGTGCGCCATCGCCGTGGGCTTGCTGGCGCTGTGTTATTTGCCTGAAGCGGGTTGGCGCGGCTGGAAAAACCTGCTGCTGGCCGGGCTGCTGGCCCTGGCGTTGACCGTCTTCTTCCTGCTGCCGCAACAACTGGAAATGAGTTGGGTGCAGGTGAAACTGCAAACCGCACAGCAAGATTTTCGCAATTACTTTCTGTTCGCCGCCGCGCCAGATAGCCAACAGTTTCACCAAGCCTGGGCCGAACTCAATAGGGCGGCGAGTTGGATCACCGTGCTGCAAACGGCGCTGATTGCAATCATTGGATTGGCCTTCTGGCGCAAGTCCCAACCACAGCCGCAACGCTTGCTGCTGCGGTTTTGCCTCGCGCTCGCGGCCTTTGGGTTACTGATTTCCCTGCCCGTTTCGTTGCTGCTTTGGGAACGTTTGCCCGGACTCGCATACATCCAATTCCCCTGGCGCTTGCAACCCATCGTCGGTTTATGCGGCGGTTTATTGCTGGCCGCTTTCCTCGCCTGCCGCACGGAGTTTTCTGCCAACAGCCGCAAGCTGCTAACGGGCGCGCTGGCCCTGTTGCTGCTCGGCAATTTCCTCTTTACCTACGTCATTGCCAAACACACCAAGGCCGAAATCGCGCGCGCCGAATTGATCAAGCACCTGGAAAATCCAGCCCGCCCGCCCATCACCATCGAACAATTGCGCGAACTGGAATATCAGGAAGAGTTCACCTATCTGGCTGCTCTCGCCAACCAAATCTATTTCCGCCCGCTCAGCGCCGATGCGTTGTTGTATGCGGCCAGCAAAGAATATGGCGGACTGAGCTTCGTCAACGGGCGCGGGCAGATCGTGGCGCAACAGTTGACCAATCAACACCGCGAATTCCGTTTGGACAATACCGAGCCTGTGCGCGTGCGGCTCAACACATACGCCTATCCGCATTGGGCCGCGCGGCTGGATGGCAACGCCGTCACACTCAACACCGAAACCGGCAGCGGCTTGCTGCTGCTTGATCTGCCCGCCGGACAACACACGCTGACGCTCGCTTACGAAATCCGCCAGCCTGCGCAAGTTTGGGCGCGGCGCATTTCGGCTGTGGCCTGGCTCCTATTCGTCGTTTGGGTGTTGTGGCTTGTCACCCTACGCCTAAAGTCCGGCGCGGGCCGCGTGCTATACTCGCCATCGGCATGACAGACCTTGCGGGCATCTACATTCACATTCCGTTTTGCGCCGCGCGCTGCCATTACTGCAACTTCGCCACCGGTGGCTATGAAGCAGAATTGGCCGAGCGTTACGTCCAAGCCTTGTTGGCTGAAATCAGCAACACCGATTTCAGCCGGCGCGCCGCAATGCGCGCCGCAGACACGCTCTATTTCGGCGGCGGCACACCCACCACACTCGGCATCGAACAGTTCGACCGTCTCATCACACGCTGCCGCACGCAATTCGACCTCGCGCCCAACACCGAAATCACTGCCGAAGCCAACCCCGGTTCCGTTTCGCTCGAATACCTGCAAGACCTGCGCGCGCTCGGCGTCAATCGTCTGAGCTTCGGCGTGCAATCGTTTGCCGATGACGAATTGCAAATGATCGGGCGCATCCACGATGCGCAGGCGGCGCGTGACGCGATTCAACTGGCGCGCCAAGCCGGTTTCGACAACGTCAGCCTGGATTTGATCGCGGGATTGCCCGAACAACAGGCCGCCACCTGGCAGCGTAATTTGCAGGAAGCCTTTGCCATCGCGCCCGACCACCTGTCGGTCTATCTGCTAGAACTCTATCAAGACGCACCGCTGCTGCATCGCATCAAGCGTGGCGAGTTGCGCGCGATTGACGAAGATTTGACCGTGGCGATGTATTACGCGCTGCTGGATGAGGCCGAAAAACACGGCTTCGCGCATTACGAACTTTCGAACTGGGCGCGGCCCGGGCGCGAATCGCGGCACAACCTGAAATACTGGACAGGCGCGCCGTACTGGGCCTTCGGCGTTTCGGCGGCGGGCTACGACGGCCAATCGCGCTGGTCGAACACGCGCAACATCCACGAATATCTGGCGAAGCTGGAAAGCGGCGCGTCACCCGTGGCTGAAACCAGCGTGCTCAATGATGAAGACCGGCAGAGCGAACATCTTTTCCTGCGGCTGCGCTTGCAAGACGGCGTCAACCTGCGCGAGCATCAGCAACGCTTCGGCGTGAATGCGCGCGAACGTTATCGCGAAGACCTGGCCCGGCTGGATGAAGCCGGGTTGATCGAATGGCAAGCCGACACGCTGAAGATTTCACGCAAAGGCAAGGTGCTGGCGAACGAAGTCTTTGCGGCATTTGTTTAAGCAGCGCGCAACATTGCCAACCACGGGGCGCACCGGGATCACGGGGACATTGATTGACCGGTGATTTTCCCCGTGTCCCACGTGCGCCCCGTGGTTTCAACGGCTTGATTCGATTTAACTCAATCTCAAATTCCAAATCTCAAATCCACCATGATTGATTTACGCAGCGACACCGTCACCAAACCCACTCCCGCCATGCGCCGCGCGATGACCGACGCCGCAGTCGGCGACGACGTTTACGGCGAAGACCCGACCGTCAACCGCTTGCAAGAACGCGCGGCGGAACTGCTGGGCAAAGAGGCCGCGCTCTTTGTCCCCTCCGGCACGATGGGCAATCAGATTTGCGTCCGGCTGCACACGCGCCCCGGCAGCGAAGTCGTGCTGGAAGAGCGCAGCCACATTTTCAATTACGAAATGGGCGCGGCGGCCGTGCTCTCAGGCGTCATCCTGCGCCCGGTGCGCGGCGAGGAAGGCTTGCTTAATTGGGATTTGATAAGCACTGCGATTCATCACAGCGCGCCCTATTACGTCACGCCGACATCGTTGGTCGCGCTCGAAAACACGCACAACATGGCCGGCGGCGCGCCGCTTTCGCTCAATGCCAGCCGCGCGATTTGTGACGGCGCGCACGCGCTGGGCTTGCCCGTGCATCTGGATGGCGCGCGCATATTCAACGCGGCGCTGGCGCTGAATACGACTGTCGCTGAGATTGCGCAGCCTTTCGATTCGGTGATGTTCTGTTTGTCAAAAGGCCTGGGCGCGCCGGTCGGCTCGCTGATTGCCGGCAGCCAGGCGTTTATCAAAGAAGCCGTCAGCGTGCGCAAACTGCTCGGCGGCGGCATGCGGCAGGTCGGCGTGTTGGCGGCGGCAGGATTGCTGGCGCTGGAAGAATCACCCAAGCTTTTGATCGAAGATCACGCCAACGCCAAACGGCTGGCGCAAGGCTTGGCCGAACTGCCCAGCGTCGCGCTCGACCCAGAACGCGTGCAGACCAACATCGTGATCTTCGACATCAGCGGCACCGGCCTGACAACGGCGCAATGCACACAGGAACTGAAAGCGCGCGGCGTGCTGGCCAATGGCATTAACGCGCGCGAGATGCGCATGGTCACGCATTACGACGTGAGCCGCGCCGACATTGAACAGACGCTGACATTCGCGCGCGAAATTTTGAGTGCGTGAGCTGAAAGAGAGATTACGGAACAGACTGAAATAACGGAACAGACTGAAAAGAGGGGCTGGGTTAAGGATTTTTTCCGTGTGTTCCGTTATTTCCGTCTGTTCCGTAATCTCTTTCCCCATTCGTGACCAAATTTTTCCAACCATCAATGACTGACCGCAAACTCATCATCGCCATTGACGGCCCGGCAGGCGCGGGCAAAAGCACGATTGCCAAAGAACTGGCGCGCCGCCTGGATTATCTCTTCATCAATACGGGCTCGATGTACCGCGCCGTGGCCTGGAAAGCCTTGCAGCAAGGTCTCTCACCTGAAGACGCTGAGCGCGTCGGCCCGCTGGCCCAAACCGCGCGCATCGAATTAACTGGTGCCGTAGACGCCATGCGCGTGCGCTTGGACGGACGTGACATCACTGCCGAAATCGCCGCGCCGGAAATCAGCCAGGCGGCCTCGCAGGTCTCAACCATCCCGGCAGTGCGCCGCGCGCTGGTCGCGCAACAACAGGCGCTGGGCCGCGCGGGCGGCGTCGTGATGGAAGGGCGCGACATCGGCACCCAGGTTTTCCCCAACGCCGAAATCAAAATCTATCTGGACGCCAGTGCCGCAGCACGCGCCGAGCGGCGCTACACCGACGAGCTGGCAAAAGGCTTCGACACCGGCCCGCTTGCCGTGACGCAAGCTGAGATCGAAGCGCGCGACCACCGTGACAAAACGCGCGCCGATTCGCCGTTGGCGCAGGCGGCGGATGCGATCTACATTGATTCGTCAGGACTGACGATTGAGGAAGTAGTCGAAAAGATTTTGGCGCTCATCGCAACGAAAGCTGAACGCTGATTGTTATGTTCACGGGCATTGTCGAAGAACTCGGACACATCCGCCGCCTCGCGCACAGCCCCAACGGCGCGCGGCTCGAAATCGCCGCGCAAGCTGTGCTGACCGGCGCCAAACTCGGCGACAGCATCGCTATCAATGGCGTCTGCCTGACCGTCGTCGAACAAGGCGCGGATTGGTTCGCCGCTGATTTGTCGGCGGAAACGCTGAACCGCACCAGCTTGCAACAGGCACGCACCGGCACGCGCGTGAATCTGGAACGCGCGTTGTTGCCGACGACGCGGCTGGGCGGCCACCTGATGCAAGGCCACGTGGACGGCACGGGCCGCTTCAGCGAAGCCCAGCCCGTTGGCGCAGGCTGGACGGTACGCATCGGCTTCCCTGCCGAACTGGCGCGTTACATCGTCGAGAAAGGCTCAATTGCGGTGGACGGCATTAGCCTGACTGTGGCGGCGCTCGGTGATGACTGGTTCGAGATTGCGGTGATTCCGCATACGTGGAAGATGACGAACCTGAGCGCACTCGAACGCGGCGCGCTGGTAAATCTGGAAGTGGACGTCATCGCCAAATACGTTGAAAAAATGCTGCAACCACACTCACCGCAACGCAAAGAAACCTTGACGCTGGAAAAGCTGACCGAACTTGGCTACTGAACCAGCTCGCGGTTGAGCATGCGCAGAGAACCAACTGCCAACTGCCAACTGCCAACTGCACTATGCCTTTCGCACCTATCGCACAAGCTATCGAAGAGTTCCGCGCCGGACGCCTCGTCATCATCGTGGATGACGAAGACCGCGAGAATGAAGGCGACCTGTGTTGCGCCGCCGAAAAGGTCACGCCCGAAATCATCAACTACATGGCGCGCGAAGGGCGCGGCTTGATCTGTTTGCCGCTGACCGAAGCGCGTTGCGATTTCCTGAATTTGCCGTTGCAAGTTTCGGAAGCTGAGAACGGCACCGGCTTCGGTACGGCGTTCACGGTTTCGATTGAGGCACGCACCGGCGTGACAACCGGCATCTCGGCGGCGGATCGCGCGCGCACGATTTTGACGGCGGTTGATCCGGCGTCAAAACCTGCGGACATCGTGCGGCCCGGCCACGTTTTTCCGCTGCGCGCGCGCAATGGCGGCGTGTTGATGCGGCCAGGCCAAACCGAGGCCAGCGTAGATTTGGCGCGGCTGGCGGGGCTGACGCCAGCGGGCGTTATCTGCGAAATCATGAATGATGACGGCACGATGGCGCGCTTGCCCGAGTTGGAAGTCTTCGCGGCTAAACACGGCCTGAGCATTATTTCGGTCGCCGATTTGATTCGCTATCGGATGAGCAACGAGGTCTGCGTGCGCCGCGTCGCCGCGGCCCGTGTGCCAACGATTCACGGGCAATTCAACGCGGTCGCCTTTGAAAACATGCTCAACGGCGAAGTGCATCTGGCGATGGTCTTGGGCGAGATCAAACCTGATGAGCCGACGCTGGTGCGTGTGCATACGCAATCAGTGTTAGGCGATGTGTTTGGCAGTTTGCGCGACGATTACGGCGCGCAGTTGCAAACGGCGCTGCAACACATCCGCGCGGCGGGTTGCGGCGTGGTGCTCTATTTGAAACAGGAAATGCGCGGCGTCGGGCTGGCCGATCAATTGCGCGGCTATCAGGCGTTGGATGAAGCGGGCGAGCCGACAATAGCCCGCCGCGACCCGCTGCGCGAGGTGCGCGATTACGGCACGGGCGCACAGATTTTGCACGAACTGGGCATTCGGAAATTAAAGCTGTTGTCGAATCGTCCGCCGAAACTGCACGCGTTGGAAGGCTTCGATCTGGAGATAGTCGGGCACGTGCCGCTGACGCAATGACGTTCACGCGGGCTTGGCCTCTTGCGTTTCAAAACGCTTCGTCTCGTCTTCAACTACGCTGATTGGCTGTTTGGCCGCCGGAATCGAATTGGCGTCGCGTTCGAGTTCGTTGGTTGAAATGACGCTGGGCGTTTCGACGGCGGATGGCATCGCTGACGGTTGTGGCTGATAGTTGAAACTCGATGCTTGATACTCTTGCCATTGCGGCTCCGGCGCTTCCTGTAACTCCTCTGGCTTGGGCGCGAAAAAGACGCCGTTGATCACATGCGCCACGCCTTTCGCCACCGGGATCAGACCCAGCACCCACAAACTCGCCAAGACCTGCGGAATCCCGACCACCGGAAAATGCACATTGCCGCTGGTATTGATGGCCGTTTCAATGTTGTTGAGGAAACCGGAAAGCAGCGCCCTTTGCAGTATTTCATGCCAGGCAAACATCAACGCCCCGCCGCCAAAAATCGAAAGCATGCCTTGTTGCAAACTGTGTTTGCGCGTGTTGGCGAGTTTGACCTTGTTGTACATCCGCCGCAGGTCTTTGAGCGTCTTGCGCATTTCGCGGACGACTTGAGGCGGGAGAGTAGCCGCTGGCGCTGTGGGCGTCGCTGGCGTTGCGGCAGTCGCAAGCGAAACAGGCGGTTGCGCTTGCCCCGCAACCCACCAATTCTGCTGCCCGCTTTGGTTAGGCTGGTTGAGTTTGTTCGTCTGTGCTTTGAGATTCTCTTTGACTTGCTTATACCCTACGCTCAAATTCTTACCCAATTCCTTCAAATCGGCCTTGAGCGTCTCGAAATCAATCTGCCCGCCTTTGCCTTCCATCGCATCCACAATCGCGCCTAAGTTGGCGCCGCAACTGCGGCAATAACGCTGGCCGGGCACGGCTTTGGTCGAACAGTTCGGACAATACATAACGGGTCGCTCGCTTTCGTTGGGGTTTTGAATGCGGTCGTGACTACGTCTTGCCGCGCCGTTTTGTTCCGCCGAGCTTGACGTATGCGGCGCGCACGACGGTCTTGATGTTGCCGCGCACGTGAAAATCGCCTTCGATGTGGCATTCGAGCGGGTCACAGGCGGCAACGAAATCGGCCAGGATTTTATTGACCACGTGCTCGTGGAAGATTTTCACTTCGCGGAACGAATTGATGTAGAGCTTCAGCGATTTCAATTCGAGGCAGCGCAGGTTCGGCACATACGTCAGTTGAATCGTTGCAAAGTCCGGGAAGTCTGAGAACGGACAAATCGCCGTGAATTCCGGCATGGTGAATTCGATCTCGATGCGCTTGCCGGGATATTCGTAGGCAAACGTGTCGAGCGGTACCAGATTCATCTCGGCTTCCGGCGTCGAGCGGATTTCGAGATGCTGTTCGGGCGAAATCTCGCGCAAGGGCAGCAGTGATCTCTGGTCTTTTGCTTTCTTTTTAGCCAACTCAATTACTCCTCAATAACAAACATCATGAGGAGCGTAAGCAAGTGAGCTTCAAGCCCTGAAAGGGCGACATTCAATAGCCCAGGGCAACGCCCTGGGTTCCGTTTACCAAATAATTCAAGCCCTGAAAGGGCGTAATTCATACGCCTATTTCGCCCTTTCAGGGCTTGAGAAATTCCGGCTCTCCTCACCAGGGGCGTTGCCCCTGGTTATTAAATTTCGCCCCGTTGGGGCTTTTCAGCATGACACGATGCCACTTGCTCACACTCTCTATGCTGATTACTTCTGCAACTCTTCCACAATCCCCGCCGCAATCGTCCGCGCCTCTTCCAACTGCTCCGGCGCGAGCGAGATGGCGGCGACAACCGCGTGGCCGCCGCCGCCGTAGCGTTCGCAAATCGCGGCCAGGTCGTGCGTGCGCGGGCGCGGCGCCCAGGGACTCGATCCGACCGAAATCTTTGAGCGAAACACCGACTGGCTAACGCTCACGCTGTAGGTCACTTCGGGGTGCAAATAATACGGGATGAATTTGCTGTAGCCTTCCATGTCGTAGCCGGCTACGTCGAAAAACACGACCGGGCCGATGACGCGCGCATGCTCGGCAATGATCTTTTGCGCGAGCAAGTGGCGTTCATAGAGCGGTTCGATGCGCGCGACGACATAAGACAACCGCACGACTTCGCTTATGGGCCGCACCTGCAAGTCGCGGATGATCTGTTCGGCCAGCGCGGTGTCACGGTCGTTCTCGATGACCAACCCCAGCCGCAGCGCGTCCTCTTTCATTTCGACCGGCACGGCGGGACTGTCATACAACGCGCCGTCAATGATGTTGGCCCAGTGGATCAGTTCGCCGACGGGCGTGGGATCAAACCCGAATTTCTGTTGTGCGGTGTCGGCGATGAATTTGGTGCACGATTTATAACTGGCGTCCACAAATTTTTTGCCGCTCGTGTCGGCGCGAAACTGGGCTTCGTCGGCGGGCGTCAGGAAGGCGCTTTTGTGATGATCGAACCACCAGGTGAGGCGCGCCGAGTTGCTGAATTTGAAATCCACGATGGCGTTTTCGTCGCCGTCAAACCCGGCTTCGTCAAACAGCGCACCGGCGCGGTGCATCATGGGCATGAAGGTCTGCGCCCAATCCGGGTGAATCTTTTCGCGGTAAAAGCGGCCAAAGACGGCAGCGGATGAGACTCCGTCAAAGCAGTTGCCGTGGTAACAAATCTTGAGCGTTTTCATGGGTAGTGTCTGCAAATTCCTTTTTGTTTGGGCCTGTGGCTGGTCTCGGAAGTATGCGACAGCTTACGCGCTGGCAACCGCTGGATGCAAGCGCTACTGCTCTACGGCGCGTTCCTCACCAGGGCTTTTGCATCGTCGCCAGCGCGAGAGCACGTGAACGGCTTGACCGAATCCTGACCCCTGATTCCCGATGCCTGCCAGCCTGAAAATACCGGCTGATTTTCAATTTGTCAGGAATCAGGAGTCGGGAGTCAGGATTCGGCGCAATGTCTTTAGCTGGTGATTTGAGGACTTTGCAAAAACCTACTTTCCTCACGCAGCGTTTGCAACGAGGCGCGGATGCGTTGCTGCGTTTTCTCGCCCAGGCGCGGCACACTGTCGAGGCCGCCACCCGCGACAAATTTGGCGAAGTCCGCCAGGTTGGTGAGCTGAAATTGGTGATAGAGGATTTGCAGCGTCTTCATGCCGACGCCATCAACCTGCAACAAATCAAGCACGCTGGCGGGAATCTCGCGTTTGACCTCTTCGTAGGCTTTGAACGTGCCGGTCGTGAGCAGGTCAACGATTTTTTGGCTGATGGCCGCGCCGATGCCGGGCAATTCGCGCAGGCGGGCCACACCGCTCGCCGCATACAAATCAGCGAGCGGCGTGACCAGGTCGGCGATCAGGTCAGCGGCGTTGCGGTAAGCGCGCAACTTGAATTCGTTGTCGCCGCGCAATTCCAGCAAATCAGCCAGACGGCGAAAGACATTGGCAATCTCAGCATTGGTCATCGCGGAACTGTCAGTTACCCCATCATACTGGCGAAGAATGAACCCACCAGCGCCGCTAAAACATACAACACAACATGCGGGATCGCCGCTGTACCCGCCTTCATCTTGTGCGTCACCGCCGCACAGCCAATCGCCAGCAAGACGATGCGCCAGATGCTGAACACGTCAATGAACGACGCCAGCCCGGTGACGAATTTCGGCAAACCCGCGCCCGCCATCGTCAAAATCGCGCCCAGATTCGAAGCGACCGGGTTCATTACATCAATGTCTTCGGGGCTTTTCAGATAAATTGAAATCAGGGTCACGACCAAATGCACAAGCCCCACCGCGAGATAAGCAAAACATACGGCAGAAAGCACGCCTTTGAACGTATTGCTGGCGCCCATAATGGCCGTGAAAAGTTTGAACACGCCCGCGACGATCAAGACCATCACCAGAAAACCGAAAGCCGCGCCCGCCGCGCCACGCACTTTGCCGCGCGTGACGTTTTCCGGCTTGAGTTGCGCCTCAGCTTGTTTCTTGGCCTCTTCGATCCGGTCTTCCGGCACATTCATCTTCTGCATGATCTCGCCTTGCATCTCGATCTGCTTCTTGACGATGTTTTCGTAACCGAAACGGTTTGTGACCGAAAACTGGATCACCCCGCCTAAAATCGCCAGGCAAATCAGCGGAATCAAAACACGCGGCGCGCGGCCAATCTCGGCAAAGGTTTCGCCCGGCGAAAACAGCACGCCGGTCAAGCGTGCAAAGAAATTTTGGGGTTTGGGTTCAGTTTCGGGCGCGGCTGCGCCTGCCACAGGTGAAGCGAGGTTCTGTCCGGCTTCCATAAATCCTCCTCGGATAGGGCAATGAAAAGGGGTTGTTTCAGAGGCTTCGCGCACGCGCCCAACTACACGCGCGCGTAAAGCGGACTGGATTGTTGGTGGACTGCTTCAAGTACGCTGTCAGTCTTGGCCGGGTTCGTGGAGAAAGCAAGCCGTCCAGTGTCCAGACTCAATTTGGACAAAGGCGGGTTCTTCAAGTTTGCAACGTTCCGTGGCGTGCGGACAGCGCGTGTGAAAGCGGCAACCGGGCGGCGGCGCGAGCGGCGTGGGCACGTCGCCGGTTAAACGCGGCGCGCTGGCTGAACGCGCGGCGGGGTCAGGTTGCGGAATGGCGGCGAGCAAGGCTTGCGTGTACGGGTGCAGCGGCTTGGCGTAAATCGCGTCGGCGGGCGCAAGTTCGACCAGCTTGCCCAGATACATCACGCCCACGCGCGTCGAGATGTGTTCGACCACCGCCAAGCCGTGCGAGATGAACAGGTATGTCAGGCCGAATTGCTCCTGCAAATCCTGCAACAGATTGACGACTTGCGCCTGCACCGAGACGTCCAGCGCCGAAACGGGTTCATCGGCGACGATGAAATCAGGGTTGAGCGCCAGCGCCCGCGCGATGCCGATGCGCTGGCGTTGACCGCCGCTGAATTGATGCGGATAGCGGTTGGCGTAATCAGGATCAAGCCCAACGACGCGCAACAATTCGGCCACGCGGGCGCGGCGTTCCGGCTTAGTGCCGAGGCCGTGGATTTCGAGCGGTTCGCCGACGATGCTGCCAACCGTTAGGCGCGGATTGAGTGACGAATACGGGTCTTGAAAAATGATTTGCATGCGCCGCCGCAAGCCGCGCAATTCGCGTTTGCCGAGTTCGGTCAATTCCTGCCCGTCGAATTTCACCGAGCCTTCTGTCGGTTCAAGCAAGCGCAACAAACAGCGCCCGACTGTCGTTTTGCCGCAGCCCGATTCACCCACCAACCCCAATGTTTCGCCGCGTTCGATGGTGAACGAAACGCCATCCACCGCGCGCACGAGTTGTTTGCCAGCGGCGGGGAAATGTTTTTTGAGGCCGGTGATTTCGACGAGGGTCATCGTGTTTTGCGCGGCAGAGTCTGACAGATTTCGGCGACCGAAGGCGTAAAGCCCGGCAGCACTTGCGAGACGACGCGCTCCTGGCCTGTGAAGGATTGTCCGCTGTTGTAGGCGCGCGGTTGCCCTGTGCGGCGGGGTTTCAGGTTGCGCACTTCGATGAGGTTATTGGCTGGGTCTACCAGCCACAACTCGCGCACGCCGAGCGCGGCGTAAGTGTCGGCTTTGGTGTTGCGGTCATAGATCGCGGTGCCCGGCGAAATGATCTCCACCACTAAATCAGCAGTGGCGGGATGTTGCAAGTCGAGCTTTTTCAGCAAGCGCGCTGAAACATAAAACAGGTCTGGCTCGATGTAAGTATCGGGGTTGAGCCAAAGCGCGGCGCGGGGCGCAAAGATCACGCCCGCGTCCCCGATTTTAGATAGATGCAGGATGAACAATTGATTGAGCGTGGCCCAGGCCAGATTGTGCAGCGCGGTTGGCGGAGGACTCATATACAAAACCCCCGCGATCAACTCGAACCTGGAGCTGTCCTTTGGCGCGGGCAAGCTCCAGAACTCTTCGAGCGTGTACCTTTTAATCAGTGGCGAAGTTGACAACATAACAGCCTCACAATAACAGCCTCACAAACTTGTTTTCGGAATGCGCTGTGATTCTACGGCTGACGGCTAATTTTGGCTATTGATAAAGCTCATGCACACGCACACAGCGCGAGGCGTGATTCGCGCTTACTTCTTCCAACGCAATCTCGCCCACAGTGCATTGCGCTTGCTCGTGCGGACAGCGCGGCGCGAAACGGCAGCCCGGCGGCAAGTCGAGCGGATTGGGCACGACGCCTTCGATGGTTTGCAAACGCGCGTGCCCGGCTTGCCTGCTACCCAGCTTCGGCACCGCGCGCAACAAACCTTCAGCGTAAGGATGACGCGGGTTGGCGAACAATTCGCGCACAGGAGCTTCTTCGACAATCTGGCCCGCATACATCACGGCGACGCGATCCGCCGTTTCGGCCACGACGCCGAGGTCGTGCGTGATGAGTAACAGCGCCAGCTTACGGCGTTCGCGCAATTCGTTTAGCAAATCCAGTATCTGCGCCTGAATCGTCACGTCCAGCGCGGTCGTCGGCTCGTCGGCAATCAACAGTTTCGGATCACAGGCCAGCGCCATTGCGATCATCACGCGCTGGCGCATGCCGCCGGACATTTCGTGCGGATAGGTTTTGGCGCGCGCTTCAGGCGCGGGGATGGCGACGTCGCGCATGCCTTCGACGGCCTGGTTCCAGGCTTCGCGTTTCGAGACGCCGCGATGCAAGCGGATGGCTTCGGCAATCTGTTCGCCGACCGTGAAAACTGGGTTGAGCGAAGTCAGCGGGTCTTGAAAGATCATGGCGATGTCATCGCCGCGCATGGCGCGCATTTCAGCCTCGCGAAGCTTCAACAAGTCGCGCCCCTCGAACCGGATTTCGCCGCCAATAATGCGCCCCGGCGCCGCGATCAGCCGCAAGACCGAGAGCGCCGTCACCGATTTGCCGCAACCCGATTCGCCGACCAGACACAGGACTTCGCCCGCCCGCAAACTGAAGCTCACGTCATCCACCGCGCGCACCTCGCCCCGCTCGGTCGAGAAATGCGTTTGCAGATGACTGACCGCCAGCAGCGGCGCGGTTTGATCCGGTTGCATAGCGGCCTTATTTGACAGGCTTTTTCGGCGCGAGCAGGAACGGTTTGAGCGCCGCGTAGGTCTCATCCACCGCCGCCGAAATCTGATCGAGGTTGGCGTTGAATTCCTGCTGGTCAACGACGCGCAAGCTCAGATCAATGCGCACAAAGATGTCGCCGTCTTTGTTGTCCAGCCCGACTTTGACGCGGTCGAGGTCGTCATTGAGGGTCAACAATTTTTGCAGCAGTTCCGGCGAAGTCTTGATCTCAGCCTTTTCCGCCGCCGTCGAAACGAAGATGAGCATGCCCTGCGAATAAATGGTGACGACCGAAATTTCGGGCAATTGATTGCCTTTGAATTTCACCACCCAAACGCCCTCTTTGGCCTTGGCATAGGCCTGACCAGAGGCTTCGAGCAGTTGCACGACTTTGGCTTGCGCAGCCTTGTCCGCTGCTGTGGCAGTTGCAGTTTGCGAGTTGGTTTGCGCTGGCACGGCGACAGCACAAACCAACGTCAGCAGTAAGGCGAGTGAGAGGGAACCTGTTTTTTTCATCAAGGCGACTCCTAAAAGATGATCTTGCTGGATTAGTTCAACAAGTTGACAGAGTAAGCGGAAAACACCGGATCAACGCTGACCAATGTCAAGTTTTCGGCGATTGCTTGTGCAATCAGCAGCCGGTCAAACGGGTCTTTGTGATGAAACGGCAAATTTTCCAGGGCGAGAACGTTGGGTAATTGAATCGGCAAAAGCTGTAAGCGATTGGTTTGTTGCTGGCTCGCCAGCAACAGCGGCAACGGGTTCTGTAAATGTAGCTTGCCAATTTGCGTTTTGATCTGCAACTCCCAAACGCTGGCGATGCTCAACACCCATTGATTCAGGCCGGGCTGTAAAACCGCTCGCAAATGGCCGGGAATGCGCTGGGGTTGTTCGTCCGCCCAGATCAGGATTTGCGTGTCTAACAGCAGTTTCATGCTTCTCCTAACCAGAACTCGTCCGGCAACGGAGCATTGAAATCCTCGCTCATCCAACTCTGGCCGTTCTGATGAAGTCCCAGAATGTGCGCGGGCGGCTCACCATTTTTGGCTGGTGCTTCCTCAAGCATCGGCACTAACCGCGCCACTGGCTTGTCGGCTTCCGTCAGAATGATCTCTTCGCCATTCCGCGCCAAAGCGAGTAAGGCGCTCAATTGCGTTTGTGCTTCTTGTACGTTGATCGTGCGCGTCATTTTCGCCACCTCACTTGGTTGAAAATTTCTGCAACATCTGCGGAAAAATCTGAATGCCTTTCGGCGTGCGCGCTTTGCCTTCGAGCAACACCTCGCGCGTGCTCACTTGCTTGCCATAAACCTCTTCATTCGCCTGCTTGTCGGGCGCGATGACCGCGCCTTTGAGTTCCAAACCGGCAAACAGCCCACGGCTGCGCGAATACGAGAGAATCTGTGCGCGCAACAGTGCATCGGTCGAGGCCGAGGCGTTGCGTCCCACCGGCCCCGCCGAAGCCGCCGCGCCCGCACCAATTTCAAATTTGTCTTTGAGCAGGCCTTCGACGCCGCCCTGATTCATAATCACCAGCACCAAATCCACCGCCTGCCCGCCAATTTGCAAGCCGAAGCTGCCCCCGCCGATGGTGAAAAACACGGGCGCGCCCCACGAACCGCCGTCGTCGCGCCGGCAACTAATCAGGCCTTTGCCGTACTGGCCGCCGATGACGAAGCCGGCCTTTTTGACCGAGGGGAAAACAGCGACGCATTTGGCACGTTCGAGAATTTCATAAGGGATGGCTTGATCGGGCGCGGACATGATTTCCTGAAACGCCTTGGCGGCTTTTTGCGTGCGTTCGCGTTCCTCATAGGTTGAGAGTTGCGCCAACGCCGTGGCCGTGCTGAGTGAAACGCCAAGCAAAATGACGAGCAAATAGACGATTCGGTTCAAGTGCATAAATCCTCCGCCAAGGCTTCCTGCGCCTTGCGTCACGAAACAGCCAACGTTTGGGAGCGCGCCCTTTCTACCTTGCAGCAGGTTGATTTTCAAGCACCGCTTCGTTTTCCCAAGCGCGGGTTGCGGGATGTGCGTTAGCAGATCAACGCGAATTTGGCTAAGATGCGCGCGAGCACTTCGGCTCATCACCACGGCAATGAAACAAGTAAAAGGGCGGGCGCATGGCGGCAGTCTTGACTCCCCAGACACAACACTTCGACCAGACCCAGGCGGCGCGCACCGCTACCGCATCTGAAGACCGTCTGCACGCCTTTGAGCAGTTCACGCTCGTGCCCATGACCGCTGGCGACATCATTGATCGCGCCGTGCGGCTGTACCGGCAACATTTTCTGGTCTTCCTGCGCATCGTGTTGGCGCCTAGCCTGATCGCCTATGCGGGCGGCATTCTGTGGGCCATCGGCCTGCGCAATTTTTCGTTTGAACGCGGCGACCAGCGCATTTTGTTGTCGCTGGCGCTGCTCGGCGGCGGCGGCGTATTGTGGCTGATTGGCAAGGCGCTGTTTCTGATGTTGCTAGGCGGCGCTTCGCGGATCTTGGTTTGGCACTTTTTTGACGGAACGCCGTTGCGCGCACGCGACGCTTTTCAGGCGGTGCGCGAACGCCGCTGGAGCCTGTTGGGCGCGACGGTGCTGGTGGCGATCTTGCTGCTGACGGTGCTGATGCTGGTTTACACGGTGGGTTCGTTCGCGCTGTTCTTTTACATCATGTTCGCGCTGTGGCTGCTCAGCGGCTTGCCGCAGTGGGTGCAGGGTGTCTTTCATTTTCTGTTCGGCACCGTGATCGTGGCGGGCGGTGTGCTGCTGCTGTTGCTGACTTACGCGCGCGTGGTTTGCGTGCCGCAAGCGATGATGGTCGAGGGCAAGAACGTTTTCGCCGCCATCACGCGCAGCTTTCAACTGGCGGGCGGCGAAACCAAACGCATCGCCGCGCTCGTGTTGTTTCAGTTTTGCGTGGCGGCTTCGTTGTACTGGCTGCTAATGATTCCACTGGGCTGGTATGGCTATTGGCACGGCGTGGAAATCAGCCTATTCAACGCGCACGCGCCGCTCTGGTTCAGCATCGCGCAGCAGACGCTGGCACAAGTGGGCGAAATCCTCATCGCGCCGATTGTCCTGCTGGGCTTCACGCTGTTGTATCTGGACACGCGCGTGCGCAAGGAAGGTTTTGATGTCGAACTGCTGGCCAATCGCGTGTTGCCAGCGGCGGACTACACGCCCAAGCCGGTGCCCGTGACTGAACATCAGGTGCGGGAAATCACCTGGGACGAAACACTGCCAGTGACCGAACCACCGTTGGCGACGGAAAGCGCGTTTGACTACCCGTCAGGCGAATTTGCCGAAGTCGTACCACTGACCAACGCGCTGGGCGAAGCCCTGGCCCAGCCTGTTTCCGTGGTGGCAGAAGAACCGCGCGGGCTGCGTTTCTGCCCAGCCTGTGGCACACCGGCTGAGCCGCAACGGTTGTTCTGTTCAAGTTGTGGCATACGTTTTTGAAGCGATGCATCCTTTGACCCGAAAACTACAACGCATCACGGCTTGGCTGGTTTGCCTCTGTGCACTTTCACTGTTGACGCACGCCAACACGCCGTTGACTGACTACCGCCAGCGTGTCGCCCGCGCCGCTGAACTTGCCCAGACCATCGCCAAGCAGGCGCCCGCCACCGACGCACAGCTCGCGCAGTTGCAAACGCTCAAACAATGGCTGCCCGCGCAGGAAGAGATCGAAGCGTCCGGCCAATCCGTGCGCGTGGACAACGCCTGGGTGCACGCAGCGCTGAACACGCTGCGCACGGAACCCGCCGCGCAAGCCGCGCAACTGGCCGAACTGGCTGACCGGCTGGCGGCCTTGCAACAACGCCTGGCCGATCCCGACAGCGGCGGCAACCTTGCTGCCCAAGCACCGCACGACCGGCTCACCCGCATCCTGTCGCAACCGGAATACCGGCAGGAACAGCAGCAGCAGGAATCCACGATCAAACAATGGATTACCAAGATATTGCGCAAAGTACAGGCGTGGTTCCGCAAACTGTTCAGCGCCAGCCCCAAAGCACAGCCGAGCCAGTTCACGCTCAACCTGACGCGGCTGCTGATCGGCGGTCTATTTTTGTTGGCCTTGCTTTATGCCCTGTACAAATTCTTCCGCTGGTTCGGCACGCGCAAACGCCGCCAAGCGACCGAATCCAGCCCGCGCGAAATTCTGGGCGAAGTGATCGGCGAAACCGCGACCACCGAAGATTTGCTGGACGCGGCCCGCGCCCTGGCCGCGCAAGGCGATTATCGCGGCGCGATTCGGCGCGCTTACATCGCGCTGCTGTTCGAACTGGAACAGCGCGGCAAGCTGCGGCTGCACCGTGCCCACACCAATCGCGACTACCTCGACGCGCTGCGCTACGAAGCGTTGCTTTATCCCACCTTCGTCGCGCTCACGCGCATGTTCGAGCGCATCTGGTACGGCCACGCCAACGCCACCGAATTCGATTTTGAAGGCTTCCTGACAGGTTATCGGGAAGCGGTTGGGGGAGAGTAGTCAGCAGTCAGTAGTCAGTAGTCGGTAATTCGGACTAACCGCTCAGACTAACTGCCCGCTACACACTGCTTACTAGCTTCCGGCTACTGACTACTGACTACTGACTACTGACTACTGACTACTGTTTCCTATGCGTCAATATCTAAGCTTGATTCTCACGTTCGGCTTGGTGCTGCTGGTGCTCATTGGCTTGAGCGCGGCGGGCAGCCTGGAATTCGACCGCCAGGATGAGAACGAGCTGGCGCCGGTGCGTTCCAGTTACAACCCCGGCCCGACGGGGACGCGGGCGTTGTATCAGTTGCTCGAAGAAACGAATTACCCGGTGGCGCGTTGGCGCGAACGGTTCGGCGAATTGAAGCACAAGGCTGCTGGCGGGTTGCTGATTCTGGTGGGGCCATTTGCGGCGGCGGATGAATTGGAAGAACCTGAAGTGAAAGCGTTGCAAGCCTGGCTGAACGCGGGCGGACGCACGCTGGTCATCAGCCGCGCACCGGCGGAGCAGTTCGGCGATTACACCATCCAGGCGAAGATGCCGGACAAATTGCCTGCCGCCAGCGCGCCGCCCGAACAGATCGTCAATCCCAAGAGCGATGAATTGATCACGCAACCAACCGCATTGACGCGCGACTTGCACGGCCTGGCCCTGTCGGAATTTGCCGCGCGCCTGAAATTCCACGCGCCTGACAATCAGCCTGACAATCAGCCTGACAATCAGCCTGACAACCAGAAGGACGAACAAGCTGTGCCGGAAAGCACGCCGAAAAAGGCTGCCCAGGCTGAAACCAAAACGGAAGAAGATCAGATTGCGGAAAAACGTATGGCCGAGCTAAAGGCCGTGCATTTCAACGGCAGGCTACGGGCGCCCGTCATTCACTTGGGCGACAAAGAGGGCGCGCTGTTGGCCGATTTCAATTACGGCGCGGGGCGCGTCGTGTTTTTGTCCGATCCTTTCGTCGTCGCCAATCACGGGCTGGCGCGCGGGGCGAATCTGCAACTGGCGCTCAACCTGATCAACGCGCTGCGCCAGGCCGGCCGCCCGATCCTGTTTGACGAATATCACCACGGCTATCGCAGCGAAGAGAATGCACTGGTGCGCTACTTTCACGGCACGCCGTTCTGGTGGGTGCTGGGGCAGTTGCTGCTGTTGGGCTTGCTGCTGGTTTACAGCCAAGGCAAGCGCTTTGCCCGCCCGCTGCCCTTGCCGCAAGTAGACCGTCATTCGCCGCTCGAATTTGTCGGCTCGATGGCCAGCTTGCAGCAGGCTGCGCAGGCCCGCGATCTGGCGATTGAAAACATCTACCCGCGTTTCAAAACGCGTTTGTGCCGCCGCCTGGGTTTGTCCGGCAAAGCCGGGCCGACCGAAATTGCCGCAGCCATGCGCGAGCGCCCCCAATTCGCCGCCGTGGCCAATGAGTTGGAACTGGCGTTGCGCGAGAGCGAATACGTGTTGCAGGGCGACCGCATTGACGATCAGCGGCTGGTGGAATTAGTGGCGACGTTGCGGCGGGTTGGCGCTGAGTTGGCGCGATAGCAGCGGGCATAAATTGCCGCAACAACCCGTCCGCAGCCTTCGTATCCTGAGTTCGCATCAACGAACTTTCACTCATCATCAACGGAGACGCTTATGTTTTGTCCAGGCTGTGCCATTCCAGTTACCGACGAGACGAAATTCTGCAAAAGCTGCGGCGCAAACTTGCGCGGCGTGCGCGAAGCGATGACGGGGCGCGACGAGCCATTCGACTGGTCGAAAACCTGGGTCGCCGAGATTTTCATGACCGAAGAAGAGCGGGCGCGGCGGCGCGGCGTCACGCCTGAACAAAAACGCCTGAATGAAATCAAGGCCGGGGTTATCACGACACTGGCCGGTGTTGGGGCGATGATCTTTTTGTATTTTTTTCTGGGCGCAGTGGCGAACCATGAACCGGACAAAGACGCCGAAATCGTCCGCCGCATCTGGCTGGCGGGCGTCGTTCCCTTCCTCGTCGGCATCGGCCTGCTCATTAACGGCATCTTCCTGACCAAGCACCCAGTGCGGCAGGCAACGTCACCGCCGCTGCCCACGCCACTGCCAGCACCTACGACCAATCAACTCGAAGCGCCGCGCACGAATGCCAGCGTCGTCGAACACACCACCGCCCATTTGCCCGAACGGCGCGCAGCCGTTTCAGCAGTGCGCGGTGAAGATGGGCGCTGAAATGGATTGCCACAGAGGCACAGAGCGAGGGCTTTGGGGACTGGCAACCCAATGCTATTACTCTATGCCTCTGTGGCTCTGTGGCAAAGCTTCCGTTTATTTCTTCGGCTTCGCGCCCTCTTCAAATACAACCTCGCCATTCACCACGGTCAACGCACAGCGCGTTTTCAAAATTTCAGATTCGGGAATCGTCATGATGTCCGCCGACAGCACCGTCAAATCAGCCAGCTTGCCAATTTCAATCGTGCCGCGCGACTTCTCTTCAAAGGCCGCAAAGGCCGCCCAGAGCGTGAACATTTTCAACGCCTGTTCGCGTGTGACTTTTTCTTCGGGATGCCAGCCTGCGCCCGAAAAGCCCTTGGCGTCCTTGCGCGCGACCGCCGCATAAAACTCGATCATGGGTTCGCCGCGTTCAACCGGCGCATCCGAACCGCCCGCGATGACGTTGCCCTGTTTCAGAAACGTCTGCCAGGCATACGCGCCCTTCAACCGTTCCATCCCCAGCCGCGCCGGCGCGAAGTGCAAATCGCCGATGGCGTGCGAGGGTTGCATCGAAGGGATGATTTTCAGTTTGGCAAAGCGTGGGATGTCATCGGGATGCACGATCTGGGCGTGTTCGATGCGCCAGCGCGGATCGTCGCGCGTGGTGCGTTCGATGGGCGCGACCTCGTTGAAGGCGCGTTCGTACCAATCCAGGATCGTGCGATTGGCGCGGTCGCCGATGGCGTGGACTTCGACTTGAATGCCTTTCTTCAACGCCTCGCGCAACAGCGGCATGACCTGCTCTTCTTTCTGCGTTAGGAAGCCGTTGGTGTCGTGATCGGCGTAATTTTCGAGCAGCGCCGCGCCTTTGGAACCGAGCGCGCCGTCAATGCTGATCTTGATCGTGCGCACTGTCAGCCGTTGGTCGTAGAGGCCAAGCTGCGGCCCTTCTTTCAACAAGCGCTGCGCATCGGCGCTCGGCCCGCGAATGGCTTCATACAGGCGAATCTTCAACTTCCCTTCCCCGTACAGCCGCTTGGCCATTTCGACTTGATCGTAGCCGACACCCGCGTCGTGCACCTGCGTCCAACCGAGCGCGAGGCTGCGCTGATCGGCCAGGATGAGCGCGCGTTCGTTATCTTCTTTGGTTGGGCCGGGAATCAGGCGTTGCACCAAACCCTGCGCGCGGTCGAGCAGCATGCCGTTGGGTTCGCCGGTTTGCTTGTCCTTCATGATTTCGCCGCCAAACGGGCTGGCCGTCGTTTTATCAATGTTCGCAAGTTTGAGCGCCGCGCTATTGACGACGGAACCGTGTCCATCAGCGCGCGTCAAAACGACCGGATTGTTTGGCGCGATCTTGTCGAGGTCTTGGCGCGTCGGAAACGCTTGCGGTTGCCAGAACGTCTCGATCCAGCCGCGCCCCGTCACCCATTCGCCGGGCTTGGCCTTGTCCACGCGCGCTTTCACTTTGGCGAGGAAATCGGCCAGGCTGGTCGTGCCTTCCAGATTCAAATTCATTTCGCGGAAACCGACGCCGCTGAAATGATAGTGCGCGTCGGCGAAGCCCGGATAGACGGCCTTGCCCTTCAAATCAACCACGCGAGTCGTCTTGGCCTCGAACTTTTTCACGTCGGCGGTCGAGCCGATAAAGACGATGTGGCCGTAGCGTATGGCGACGGCTTCGGCCTTGGGTTGCGCGTCGTTGACGGTGTAAACGACGCCGTTTTTCAGGACGAGTTCAGCGGGTTCGGGTTTTTCAGGTTGTTGCGCCGTGCCGTGCGTGAAGGCGGCAAACGCCGTCAGCGTGATGAGCAGAAACAGGGCCGTGATTCTCATTGCGATTCTCCGGTGGAAGTGGTTGTTGAGTGTTGACGTGGCCGTGATTGTAGCCGGTTGGTGTGACAATCCAAAATTCGCCGTCACAGATTGGGGCACATTTGGTAGGCCTATGCGAAATTCACGGTTTGTGGCTTCAACGGGTTTAGCGCCAGCGGTGCGGCATGTTTATAGGTTTGATGCGCCAACATTTCTAAGCTCCAGAGGAGCGACATCTGACACATTTCGCTCCTCTGGAGCTTTGGGAAATCACTGCACGGATACTATAAACATTAGGCTCCTACGGAGCCGGGATTGCCGCTGCTGAAAGCGGTCTTGTGCGGCTTTTCAAGCCAGCATTTTCGCCCTCAGCATTCCGAAATCGAGCGGCTTGGTAAAGTAATCGTCGCAGCCATACGCCACCGCGCGTTGCTGGTATTCGGCGCTGCCATACGCCGTAATCATAAACACGCGCAGGTGTTGGTGTTTCGCTTTGATCGCTTTCAGCAAGTCCAGCCCGTTCATGCCCGGCATATTGATGTCTGACAGAATGAGCGAAACATCGCCCACCACTTGTTCCAACAAAGCGAGCGCCTCTTCCGCCGACAGCGCAAAGTAAAACGCAATCTGCCCCGCGCGCACTTCGCGGCGAAAGCGTTGCTCGAATAACAAGCGCACGTCAGCTTCGTCGTCTACGACCATGACTTTCATTGTGCGTTCCTCCCGTTGCGCGGCAGGCGCACGATGAATTCGGTGAACTCGCCCGGCTCGGTTTCCACTTCCAATTGTCCGTTGTGTTGCTGCACCACGATGTCGTGGCTGATCGAAAGACCCAAGCCCGTTCCCTGCCCGGTCGGTTTCGTGGTGAAAAACGGATTGAAAATCTTCTCGCGCACTTCGGGCGGAATGCCCATCCCGTTGTCGCGGATGCGAATTTCCACCGCATCGCCGAGATTCACCGTACTCACGCGCAGTTTCGGCACAAAGCCTGCGCCGTTCTTTTTCGCTTTGTCGTTCACGGCATAACAGGCGTTGTTCAGCAGGTTGAGAAACACTCGGCTCAGGTCTTGCGGGATGGCTTCGACCGTTCCGGCATCGCTCGCCAGGGCGCGTTCGATGGTGACGTTGAAGGACGAATCCTGCGCGCGCATGCCGTGATAGGTCAGGTTCACGTATTCATCCAGCATCGCGTTGATGTCGGTCGCCTGGCGCTCGCCCGCCTGTCCGCGCGAATGCAGCAGCATGCTGCGCACAATGCCGTCGGCGCGTTTGCCGTGTTCGTTGATCTTTTTGGCATTACCGGTCAGATCGTCGAGCAGGTCTTCGATGTTTTCGAAATCTTTCTCAGGAATCGCGGCTTTGTGTTTGTTGATGTCTTCGCGCAATTCGTCCATCAGTTCCACCGACAGGTCGGCGAAGTTGTTGACGAAGTTCAGCGGATTCTTGATCTCGTGCGCGATGCCTGCGGTTAAGGCTCCGAGCGAAGCCAGTTTTTCCTGCACCACTAACTGGTCTTGTGTCGCCTTGAGATGGTGATAAGCATCGGCGTTGTCGAGCGCAATCGAAGTATAAGCCGCGAGGTTTTCGAGCAGATCGAGGTGGTAATTGGTGTAAGCGTTCGGCTTGAAACTTTGCACCGTGATGACGCCCAGCACGCGATCTTTCATCATCAGCGGCAGGTACATCATCGAAGCGGGCGCAGTCGAAATCCCGCCGCCTTCCAGATTCCGGCGCGGCTCTTCGTAATGCGTAAGGTATTTGGAATACTCCGTCGCTACGTCGTTGATGAACACGGGCTGACGATGCTCAAGGCACCAGACGGGAAACTGGTTGCGGTCGTGCGTATCGCGGGTATAAGGCGCGTAACGTTTCCCGCTTTCCATCGCCAGCCGGTAATCAATCTCGTGGCGTTCGGGATGGTAAAGGCCGACGCCGAAGATGGTCGCGTCTACCAACTGATTTACGTGTTCATAGAGCCGCAGGAAGATCGTGTCCAGATCGAGCGAAGAGGTCAGGTCTTTGCCGATTTCGCTGAGCAGTTCGACGTTCTTGTTGCGTTCGTTTTCGGCTTGCAGCGTTTTGGCTTGTGCCGCAGCGGTTTCGGCGCGCAACTGGGCTTCGCGCAACGCGGATTTCTCACGTTCACGCGCCACGACGCGACGACGGATCAACCGTGTAACCGCATATCCCAAACCCGCCAGCGCCAACGCATAAGCGCAATACGCCCACCAGGTGCGATACCAGGGCGGCAGAATCGTCAGGCGGTATTCGGCTTCGGTGCCTGCCTGCCCCAGCGCATTCAGCGCCTTGACGCGAAAGCGATAGCTGCCCGGCGGCAGGTTCGTGTAATCGCGCCGCGTTTCCAACGTCCAGGCTGACCAGTCGCGGTCAAAGCCTTCGAGCATGGTTTGAAATTGATTGCGCGTCGGGTCTTCCAGACTCGCCGCCGCATACTCAAAGCGCAAGGAGTTCTCGCCATACGCAACCGGCGACACACCCTGCGCCGCCGCGTTGCCGCCACCACCGGCATACAGCAATGTCTTGGCTTGTTCGCCTGCTGTCACGCGCCGCACCAGCACCGGAAAGCCTTCGTTGCTGTTCCGAACCTGTGCCGGATCGTAGCGGTAGACGCGATCCTGCCCCCCCAGCCACAACACGCCGTCCTCGTCTGTATGCAGCCAGATTACACGACCATCGCCGATGCGCTGCAAGATTCGCTCATTCATTTTGAAGCTGCCGTCGCTTTGCCGTTGAAGCAGCACCGGGCGCACGCCGAAGTTGACCCAAAGGCTTCCGTCCGGCGCTGTCGCTAGGGTGTATTCTTCAGGAGAACCGCCCGTCGGAACCGCACCAAAGAGTTTAGATTCCACGAACCGTCCGGTTGCGGCGTCGAACTCGCGGACGCCGTTGCGAGAAGCAAAAATGACGCGCCCGGCTGCTCCATGCACACTGACGCCGCCATCTGTCGGCAGCCCATCGGCCTTGCCGAAGCGCTTCACTTCCGGGTTCAACAAGGAATCGCCCTGCAAGCGCACGCGCACCACGCCCTGAGATTCCGTGCCCAGCCACAACAATCCCGGTTCCGGCTCTACGATAGATCGGACTATCGGCATTTTTGCCACCAGCCCCTCATCTACCCAGCGCCCCGCAACGTCCCATCGAAAGGACGCCAGTCCTTCGCCAGTGGCGAGCCAGATGCGATTGGCATTCTGCCGAGCATGGGCCATTGCATAGGAACCAGCATCAATAGCTTCATTGTGAAGAAATGGTGTCGCGGTATTCCCCGTTATCTGCAAGATGCCATCACGACTGCCTGAGGCAAGCAGCCTGTCGCCATGCACCAGCAAGCCAAACGTCGCTTGCGACTCAGAACCCGGCACAGGCCGGAACATACCGGTCGCGGAGTCCAGACGGCCAATGCCGGATGTGGTTGCTGCGTACAAATCGCCGCGATACCGAACGAGGTCATTGATGAATGCCGACATGCCCGCCACCGCGCCAAATTCGGTCAGCGGAGACGCGACCTCGACTTTCGCTATCCCGTTCTGCAACCCCAGCCAGAGCGTACCCACCCGGTCAATAAAGACACCCAGTACGCCGTCAGATGGAAGGACTGCGACACGATCCAGATAGCGTCGGGTCTTGCCGTTGTGTTCCAGAATCAGAAAACCGCCCGTGAGTGTGCCTAAGCCCAAAGCGCCATCACTAAGAATCGCACCTCGGTAAAGTTTCTGCTTGAGCAATAGCGGCGCGGCTTCCGTCACAAAGGGCGTGAGAACGGGGCGGCTGCCGCTATCGTCCAACAAGAAGAGTTGGCCACTGCGCAGCCCCAATAAACTTTGTTGTGCGTTCTGAGCGCCAGCCTCTTCATGCGGCAGCATCACTCTGATTGCACTATCGCCGGTTTGCTCTTTCAGTTCGGGCAGTGGCAGCGGCTTCAGTGTATCGCCCGCCAACTGCTGTAACCCCTCCCCAATCGCGGTGACATAGAGCTTTCCGAACATGTAAAACGCCCGGATAAAGCCTGTCGCAGGTTTCCAACTTTTGACGCGCCATCCTTGCCCGTCCGGTGTCAGCCGGAAGAGACGCTCGCGCGCCAGGAAGTAAACGCCTTCCGGTGTCGTCTGAACCGCTTGCACATCCTGAAAAGCACGATCTGCCTGCGGCACGAACTCCAACAGCGAAACGAACTTCATCGCGCCAGTCTTGTCCGGTTGCAGATAGCCGAAATCCCCTGTTTCGCCTACGAAAATGCGCCCGTCCGATCCCTTGTCCAGCGCACGAACAATAGCGCTGTGCGGTGTCGCTATAGTGCGCCAGGACGTTCCATCGTATTCCAGGACTCCGTTGCCGCTACCGGCGTAGAGAATCCCCCGGTCATCTTGCGCGAACGACCAGATTTGCGGGGTTCCGCGATAATCCTGCGGGCTGAACCAGGTGACGAAGGGCAAGCCCGTCTCGGCGCGTTGGCGGTCGGGCGGAACGGTGGGTTTTTGTCCCTGCCCCTCTGGCGGAAATGCCAGCAACAGGCCAAGCAAGAAGGCGATGGTTAAGGTTGTGTGTTTCATCGTTTTCATCCAGATCATTATTCGCGCACCGTGTGGGGCAGGATTTAATCCTGCCCTACATCTCAACCGTGTGGGGCAGGATTAAATCCTGCCCCACAGCCCTACAGCCCTACAGCCCTACAGCCCTACAGGTCTGCGCGCCGCCAGCTCCAGGGCCACGCCTGCCATTCTTTCACCAGTCCCGCTTTGACGGGGTTATTAAGAACGTAACGAATCGTGCGCTGCCATTCTTCGTGGTTGCGACTGTAACGGTCATAACTTTCTTCCTGCCAAAATGCGCCCGTGCGTCCGAGCAAAAGATTGGCTTCGCGGGCGGAATACCGTTTGATCGAATGCATGATCGAAGCCAGCGAATGAAACGTGACGGCGACAAATTGCCGTTGCCCGTCTTCATCTGTTGTCAGATAGCCCGGCTTGCGGTCACGATCTTCCACCAGTTTGTGGTTCAAACATGCGGTCTTTCCGGCTTCCGTATCAGGCAGCGGCATGAGTACGGTGTGTACGTGATTCGACATCACACAGTAAGCGTCGAGCCGGTAACGTTCGCCATCCAGATGGTGAAAGGCTCCTTTGACGAGCGCGGCAATACGGTCATCTTTGAGCCAATGCGGGCCTTCGCTGGTGTTGTGCAAATAGTCTTCGAATCTTTGAAACCAGCGCTGCTCACGCGCCAACGCCTGCTCATCTTCGCTGGCTTCTGCCAGGTCTTCATAGATCGAATCCAATTCTTCACGCAGTGTCAGCCAGACTTCGTGCGGAATCGAATCGGCCAACCGGAACGTGAGAAAGAACGTGGCGCCAGGCGGTTGAAGGTGCGGCAGGCGGCGGCGGTATTGTTGTTTGTACTTCAACGTATTCATACGTTTTCCGCGCGATGTGGGGCAGGATTCAATCCTGCCCCACATATCATTCCGGTTCATAAGTCTTCCGCGCGGTGTAGGGCAGGATTTAATCCTGCCCTACACCTCTACTGATACCGCACGCCCAGCACCGTCATATCATCCGAAGCCGGAGCGCCTTCGGCGAACGCGGTCGCTGCTTGCGTCACCGCCTGCACCAATTCCTCGACGCTCAAGGACGAACTGCGTTCACTGAGCAATCGCACCAGCCGCTCTTCGCCGTATTCTTCCTGTCGCGGATTCATCGCTTCGGTGATGCCGTCGGTGAACAGCAACAGCGTGTCGCCCGCCGCAAGCTGCACCGTCGCCGTGTCGTACTTGACCGTCCTGAGCATCCCCAACGGCAATCCGCTCGCGGCGTTCAGCGTTTGCACCTGATCGCCCCGCACCAGATACGGCGGATTGTGTCCGGCGCGGCTGTATTCCAATTGTCCGGTCGCCAGATCGAGGATGCCGTAAAAACAGGTGACGAAGTGCGATGTAGCGCGACGCTCGCCGTACAGAAACTGATGGGCTTCGTGCAAGCATTCGCGCGGCGACAAGCCTTTGCTCGCCGCTACGCGCAACACCGTGCGGCTGACGGCCATAAACAGCGCCGCCGCGATGCCCTTGCCCGACACATCGCCGATGGTGAACGCCAGCCGCTGGTCATCAAGCAGGAAGCAATCAAACAAATCGCCGCCGACCTCTGCCGCTGGAATCATCGCGCCATAGACCGACAGGCGTTCGTGGTTTGGGAAGACATGCGGGACGAGCGCAGACTGAATGCTGCGCGCCAGTTCCAGTTCGCGTCCAAGGCCGAGCAGGCGGTCACGATCCTGCGCCGCCTGTTTGCGTTCGACGGCTTCGGCAATGGCGCGGTCGAGCGTGATTTCCAAATCCTGAAAATCAATCGGCTTGGTGATGAAATCAAACGCGCCGCGATTGAGCGCCGTGCGGATGTTCGGCATATCGCCATACGCCGAAACAATCACGGAACGCAGCAGCGGATGCGCTTCACGCAAGCGCGACAGCAGCGTCAGCCCATCCATCACGGGCATATTGATGTCGGTGAGCACGACGTCAACCAGATGGTCGGCTTGTAATATGGCGAGCGCCTCTGCGCCGTTGCTGGCGAATTGAAAGGTGAGCAAATCCGCGCGAATGCGTTTGCGGAAGCGTTGCGTGATGAGAATTTCGAGGTCGGGTTCGTCGTCTACGACAAGGATTTTGTGTGGCATGTTGTGTCCAAGTTCCCATTCCGTACTGCTGAATTGTTGGCGCGCCACCAAGCGGGCCGTGTTGGCCTTCCTGGTTTTGGGGATAGTACAACAGCCGCGAATGTGCTCAATAGCAGCCGCCGCGAAACCGCGAATAATGTTCGCTCCGGCGTTGTCACTGATTTTTTTTCAGCACCGGGAAGAATCCAACGCCCTGTGCCGTCTAAACGTTTGTGAGCAGTTGCAGGCGGGCAGACAACGCGCCTCGTCAAAACAGCGGAGTGAGTACAGAATTGCGTGGAGCTAGTCGTTGAACAATTGAGCATGGAGAAACGCGCCGCGATGAGTGAGCAACACAGCAGGGCCAGCGAGCAATGCCTGATCGCCGCCTGCCAGACGGGCGACCGCGAGGCGTTCCGCCAATTGTTCGAGGCCTATCAAGAGCGCGTCTGGGCCATTGCCATTCATTACACCGGCGAAGAACAGGCGGCGCGCGACATCACGCAGCAGGTCTTTTTGAAACTCTTCGCCGCGCTCAACCAGTTCCGCCATGAGGCCAATTTCACGACCTGGCTGTACCGGCTGGTCGCCAACGTTTGCCTGGATGAACAGCGCAAACAGCGGCGTTTTCTCTCATTCGATTTTTGGCGGCGCGCTGATGATGACGAAGAGTTGAATCCCGCCGATTGGCAACAAGCGCGGCAGTTTCAGGATGGGTTGCAGGAGCAGCGCTGCACGCAAGTGGAAATGGCGGCGGCGGTGCGGGCGGCGATCAAAGAGTTGAGTCCGCCGCTGCGCATCGCCATTTTGCTGAAGTATTTTGAAGATATGTCATACGAAGAAATGGCGCGCGCGCTCGACTGTTCGCCGGGCACGGTAGCGTCGCGTTTGAATCGGGGGCACAAGGCGTTGGCCGCGCGGCTGGCGCATTTGCGGCAATGAACGATGTTTAGCAAGCACGTCGGTAAAAAACTTTCGGCCTATCACCACGGCGAACTCGTGGCGGCTAAGCGGCAACGCATCGCGGCGCATTTGGCCCTGTGCGCGCGCTGTCAGGCCGAATACGAGCAAGTCGCGTTCGGCGCACAGATGGTCGCGCAGATGGCCGGGCAGCCCGAACAGATAAAGGCGCCCGCGCGGCTGTGGGATGACCTGAATGCGCAACTGCCACGCGAACTCGAAGCCGAGAGCACGCGGCTGGCGGAAGCGGCGCGGCAACGCGGGCCTATACCGCCGCGTTTGAAATTCGCGTTGGCCGCCGCGTGTGCGTTGTTCTTGTTGGTGGCCGGTACGGTGTCATGGCGGCTCTATCGCAAGGCCACCGCGCCCGCGTGGGAAGTCGAAACACTCGCCGGGCTGCCGCGCATCGGCCAGCAGCTTATTCAAAAAGCCGGCAAACTGCGCGTGGGCGAATGGCTGGAGACCGATCAAACGGCCAGCGCGCGTATTAACGTTGGGGCGATTGGGCAAGTCGAAATCGAGCCGAATTCGCAAGTGCAACTCGTGACCGCCCGCGCGACCGAGCACCGGCTGACGCTGCAACGCGGCAAGCTAACGGCCATCATCACCGCGCCGCCGCGCGTCTTTTTCGTCAACACCCCCTCGGCGACGGCGGTGGATTTGGGCTGCGCCTACACGCTGGAAGTCGCGGAAAACGGCGCAGGCACCTTGCGCGTGATCGCCGGCTGGGTGGCGTATGAAGCGCACGGTATCGAATCCTTCGTGCCCGAAGAAGCGATGTGCATCACGCGGCCCGTGTTCGGCCCGGGCACGCCGTATTACGAGGATGCGTCGGCGGCGTTGCAAGCCGCGGTGGCGCGCTTTGACATCGCACCACCGGGCGAACGCAATGCGGCCTTGACCGCAGTCTTGCACGAAGCGCGGCCACGCGATGGCCTGACGCTCTGGCATTTGCTGGCACGCACCAACACGGACGAGCGTAAACAGGTCTTTGCTCGTTTCGCAACGCTGATCCCGCCGCCACAGGAAGTCACGCTGGAAGGCATTCAACGCGGGGATCACACAATGCTGGATGCCTGGTGGGAAAAACTCGAACTGGGCAGCCCGAGCTGGTGGCGGATGTGGAAAGCGCCGCTGCCTTCAATGAAATAACTGGGAAATAACCGGCCTACGCCTTTTACTCCACCCTAACCAATTAACCGCATCGGAGCACGCAACGCTCTGGGCAGGAGGATGTGTATGTTGAAACCGTTGTTGAAAGGACTCGTGGCCGCGTTGGCCGTCGCGTTTATCGGCTTGCAATTCATGCGGCCCAACCAAGCCAATCCGCCGGTTGATCCCGCGCAAACTTTGCAGGCGCACGCGCGCTTGAACGCCGAAGTCGAAACCATCTTTAACCGCGCCTGCCGCGATTGTCATTCCAACGAAACAGACTGGCCGTGGTACAGCCAGATTGCGCCCGTCTCGTGGCTGGTGGCGGACGATGTGCGCGTAGGCCGCCGCCAATTGAACTTTTCGGAATGGGGCCGCTACAACGCGCGCCAGGCCGAACACAAGCTCGAAGAGATTTGCGCTGTGGTGGAAGCGGGCGCGATGCCGCCACGCAGTTACACCATCGCGCACAAGCAAGCCCAACTCTCTGCCGAGGATGTCAAAACCATTTGCGGGTGGTCAGTGGCTACGCAGCAGCAATTGAATGAGCAGGCGAAACAGTAGAAAGCAAAAATCAAAGGGCAAAAATCGAAAGGCAAAAGGCCGGCACTGCTCCGTTTTCCATTTTTGATTTTTGCCTTTTACCTTTTGCCTTTTGCTTTTCCGCTGATTTGCGTTTGGTTGCCTCGCCGCTATAATCAGCCCCTCGCACGCAAGCAAAAGTTTTCTCTCCAACGACGTTATGAATGTCTGTCAACTCACGCGCGAACTGATCGAGATCGAATCGGTATCGTGGAATGAAGGCGCGGTCGGGCGCTATTTGCGCGATTATCTGAGCGACGCCGGGTTCGCGGTGATGACGCAACCGGTCAGCGAGGGGCGCTTCAACGTCTACGCCAAAGCGGGCGACCCGTTGGTGACGCTTTCGACGCACATGGACACGGTGCCGCCTTTCATCGCGTCGCGTGAAGACGAGGCGAACATTTATGGACGTGGGGCTTGCGATGCGAAAGGCTTGATCGCCGCACAGATTTTCGCGGCAAAACAGTTGCTGGCAGCGGGCGCGAACAATCTGGGCCTGCTCTTTGTCGTCGGCGAAGAAGACGGCAGCGACGGCGCGCGCGTGGCGAATGCGATCCCCAATCGCAACAAGTTTTTGATCAATGGCGAGCCGACCGAGAGCACGCAGGCGCTGGCGACCAAAGGCGCGGTGCGCGTCATCATCGAAACGCACGGCCGCCCGGCGCATTCGGCTTATCCCGAATTGGGCGAATCGGCGATTGAAAAGCTGCTCGACATCTTGCAGGACATTCGCCAGGCCGACTGGCCTGTGGATGAGAAGCTGGGACCGACCACCTGCAACATCGGCACGCTGTCAGGCGGACGCAAACCCAACGTCGTCCCCGACCAGGCCGCCAGCGAACTGATGTTCCGCACCGTGATCGAAGCCGAAGCGATGTTTCAGCGTATCGAACAGCTTGTCGGCGACCGCGCCACCGTCAAACGCGGCTTCCATCTGCCGCCGATTCATTTGAAGACGGTGGACGCGCTGGCCCACGTGCCGACCAGTGTGGTGCGTTTCGGCACCGATATTCCGTGTCTGACAAACTGGGGCCAGCCGCTGCTGTTTGGTCCCGGCTCGATTCACGATGCGCATACGGCGCATGAATTCATTATCAAACAGGATTTGCTGAACGCGGTTGACACGTATGCGCAATTGGCGCGGATGTTGTTGGCAGCGGCGGCGTGAAACAAACGAGGCAGTACCAGGAGCGGTAGCAACTGGGTTGCGTCGGAGATCATAACCTAAAAACACCCGGTCGCTACCGCTCCTGGTACCGCACCAAGCTTTCATACGGAGACTGAACCCAATATGCCAACTGCAAAATTCACCCACGAACCCGGCAGCCCGGAGTATCAAGCGTCGGAATGGCTGATGACGATCCACAACGCCTACCGCGAAATTGACCACGCCATCGAGGCCGCGCCCGATTCGGCGGAATTCATCGAACGCTTGCGAGAGCGCCTGCGCCGTGATTACGAGCAAAACCGCGAACAGATGGGCTGGACGGAACGCTCGCGCGACGTCGCGATGAAGGCGCTGGAGTATGCGTTGAAGACACGCACCTAACGTGGCGGGAAAAGCGAATTGAAAAGCGTGGGTGAACGGCTGGGCTGTTTGTTCGCGCTTTTGCTTTTTCGGCTGGCTAGTTTTTCTGAAAAAAAGAAGGCTCGTCAGCCAAAGCGGTAAGCTTGGTTGAGTGAATCAGCGTACTTTCATCCGGCGCAACCATCAGGAAACCGCCCGTGCGCAATGCGCTACTAAGATTCGAGACCAGTTGACGCGCGGCTGTTCCGCTCAACATCGTCAACAGGTTTGCGCAAAGGATCAGATCAAACCGACCCGCCACGCCACGCCAGAACATCCGATCAAAAAGATTCAAGCGGCGAAACACCACCAAACGCCGGGCCATTTGCGCGACTTGATAAGTGTCGCCGGTGCCGCTGACAGGCTCAAAAAATTGCGCGCGCGTGGCTTCGTCAACCGCCACCAAGGCCGTCGCCGGATAGCGAGCGCGGCTGGCTTCGAGCAAGGCGCGATTGCGCACGTCGGTGGCTAGAATTTCCACGTGGTCTTGCGGGGTTTGCGGTTGAACCTGATTGACGGTGAGCGCCAGCGAATAGGCTTCCTCACCAGTCGAACAGGCGGCGCTCCACAAACGCAATTGCCGGGCGGGCGGGCATTGCCGCAACAACGCCGGCAAGATGAACAGCCGTAAAAACGCGAATTGCCGCGGCTCGCGAAAGAAGCTTGTGGCACCGATGGCAGTCTCTTCAACCAAGGCGAGTAACTCACTGGGGTTGGCGGCGAGTTGGCAATAATCCTCGGCGGCGACGCCCAACCGCTGCGCTTTGTTTATCACGGCGTCATTGATGACGGCGTGATTGGCGGCGTTGATCGCCCACCCGAACTCTTCGGCCAAGGCTTCTTCCAAGCGTTTTTGGGCTGGTGTTGGTTCCACGTCAGGGTTTAACTCGCCTCAGCGACTTCAGTGGGCCGGCGCCATGCGCCCGAATGCCCGCCGCTTTTGCGTTCCAGCCGGATGTCCGAGATCACCATCAGGCGGTCAAGCGCTTTGCACATATCGTAAAGCGTCAGGGCCGCGACCGAGACGGCGGTGAGGGCTTCCATTTCGACGCCGGTTTGCGCGCTGGTCGTCGCGGTGGCGGTCAGTTGCGCGCCTGCGTCCGTCAGCGTGATTTGCACATCGGCGTGTGAAAGGGCCAGCGAATGACAAAGCGGGATCAACTCGGCGGTACGTTTGGCGGCCATGATACCCGCCAGCCGCGCCGTTTCGAGCGGATCGCCTTTGGGCGTGCGGCGTTCACGAATCGCTGTGACCGTGGCGGGTGCCATGTGGACGAACCCGCTCGCTTCCGCTGTGCGCGTCGTAACGGCTTTCGCGCCGACATCCACCATCGTGATGCGCCCTTCGGCGTCCAGGTGCGTAAGTTGTGGCGGCATTTCTTGCGACATCTATTTTGGCAGTTGAATGACTTCGGCCAATTCACCGGCGCTCAAGCTCGCCCGGTCTTCAGGAACGACAATCAAGGCGTCGGCTTGCATAAACGCAACCAGATCAGATGAACCGCCCCATTTGAGCGGTTCGGCTTCGGCGCATCCGTCACGAATCAGCAAGCGCGCCGGTTGATGGCTGCGGCGCGGCGGCGCGCCTTTGATCGTGCGGGTCACGTGCGCCCGCCAACGTGGCAGATGAATCTCATGTGCGCCTTGCATTCTGAGCAACACCGGACGTGCGAACACATGAAACGAGACAGCCACCGAAACAGGGTTGCCGGGCAAACCGAAAATCACCTTGTCCTCCAACTTGGCAAATACGGTCGGTTTGCCGGGATGCATGGCGACTTTTTCAACCAATATCTCCGCGCCCAAAGCGAGCAGCGCGGGTTTGACCAAGTCATAATCGCCCATCGAAACGCCGCCTGACAGCATCACGACGTCGGCTTGAGCGAGTGCATCAGCAATGGCGGTGCGCGTAACCTCGAAATCATCGCACACGATTGCTGCGTGTATGACCTCGGCTCCGGCCTGCGTGGCATAGCCCGCCAGCGAATACGTATTGGAATTGCGAATCTGTGCGCCTTGCGGTGTCTCGTGCACCTCGACCAGTTCGCTGCCGGTCGAAAGCAGCGCCAGGCGTGGACGGTGCGACACGATCACATCGGCATAGCCGAAACTCGCCAACACGGCTGCCGTCGCAGGTGTAATGCGTTCGCCCGCATTGACGACAACCTCTCCTTTACGCGCTTCGCTGGCACGTGGAGTGATGAACTGCCCGGCAGCCACCAATTCGGTCAGTTCAATGAAACCATCGTCATTGACCTGGATGACTTCAATTTTCTGCACAGCATCTGCACCAGCGGGAATGGGCGCACCGGTCATAATCCGCACCGCCTGTCCGGCCGCGACCTCACCACCAAACGTGAACCCGGCAGCGGCTTCGCCAATCGCCTGCAACCGCACGGGCGGCTTTTGTGTGTCCGCCGACCGCACGGCATAACCATCCATGCGCGCCCGGTCGAAGGGCGGCAAATCCAAATCGGAGAAAGCCGGTTGTCGCAACACTCGACCGACTATGTCAGACAAAGCCACTGTTTCGTCCGGCAACACGGGCGTGTGATCGAGCATGAGTTGCAGAGCGTCTTCGATGCGCAACATAGGGTCGGATCCGGAACCAAAAACAGAAAAGCCGCTCGCTTGCACGAACGGCTTGGGAATTGTTGGTGATGAAATGAGTGCTTAAATTTGAATGGCGGAGCCGACGGGACTCGAACCCGCGACCTCCGACGTGACAGGCCGGCGTTCTAACCAACTGAACTACGACTCCGCATTGTCAAACTCGCCGTTCGCGCTCTTGACGGCTTCCCTGATAGGCACGGTGGGACTCGAACCCACAACCTTCACCTTGTAAGGGTGACCGTCTACCATTGACTGTACGTGCCTGCGCACTTGTTGCGAACGAGGGGGCATCTTACTGACCACTCCCAACTCTGTCAACCTTTGCCGCAAATTTATCTCAGGCTATACTGCGTGCGCTCCTACACCGTTTGCCTCACTGGATTGGTTGATTTGATCGGAGAAATTTTCATGCCGAATTTGGGCCGCCGTTATCTTCCCGGATCGTTTTTGCTCTTTGTTTTCTGTCTTAATTCTTATGGCTGGTTGCGGGTCTCGGCACAAGATAAAGCCCCGCCGCCAAATCCCAAAGAAGAACAGACGAATGTTTTCCGCATGGATACCGACCTGGTTTCGATTGACGTACAAGTAACAGATCGTCAAGGTGCGCAGTACGGCACCAAGCTTTCCCCGGAAGACTTTGTCGTTTATGAAGACGGTGTGCGGCAAAAGATCAGTAATTTCTCGGCCACCGAAGTGCCTTTCAATTTGGTGTTGCTGCTGGACACCTCCGGCAGCACGCGCGATGAGCTGTCCCTGATGCAAAAGGCCGCGCGGCGCTTCCTGACTGAATTGCGACCGCACGACCGCGTAGCAATTATCCAATTCAATCAGCAGGTCGAACTTATCAAGGACCTAACCGCCGATCGTGGCAAGCTGGAAAAAGCTTTGGGTCAATTGACCGGCGGCAGCGGGACTTCGTTTTACGATGCCGTGCAATTGGCACTGGATGAGGTTTTGCGCAAAGCCACGGGCCGCAAAGCGATTGTGGCGCTGACGGATGGTGTGGATTCGTTTGGCTTCGGCACCTATGAGAAATTGTTGCCCAAGCTGGAAAGCGCCAGAGCGGCGCTCTATTTTCTCAAGCTGGATACCGAGGAATATACCGAAGCGCGGATGTTGCGCGATTGCCGTGATAGCAGCCATTTCAAATTTTCGCGCAAGCAGTTAAAGAAGTATTTCGATGAGTTCATCAAAGAGGGCGACCCCAGCCAGTACGAAGATCATTGCAAGCTAGAGCGCATGGAAAAGATTCGGATCAACCGGCGTTTATACGAAGCGGCGGGCGACGAATTGGAGGAGATGTCCAGTAAGACCGGCGGGCATGTCTATCCGGTTGAATCGTTGCAACAACTCGCTCCGAAGTTTACACAGATTGCGGCGGAGTTACGCACGCAATACTCCCTGGCGTACTACCCCAGCAATGAAAAGCACGATGGCAAATGGCGCGGCGTGCGCATCGAAATCAAAAAGCCCGGCCTGACGGTGCAAGCGCGGCCTGGCTACCGCGCGCCGCTGGATTAGTCCCATTCGCGTTCTGCTTCCCTGCCCTGTTAAATACGCCAACGTAGCCCTGTCATGAAGCTGCTCGAGTTAAACGACCTGCATTTCGGTTATGCGCAACCCGTGCTGACGGGCGTGACGCTGGAAGTGCAAGCGGGTGAAGTCGTCGCGTTGCTCGGAGCCAATGGCGCGGGCAAATCCACTTTGCTCAGTCTGACGCATGGGTTGTTGCAACCGCAGCGCGGCGAAGTGCGCCTGAGCGAAAAGCCCTTGGCGCAATGGTCGCGGCGTGAAATCGCGCGCCAACTGGCGCTGGTGGCGCAACAGAGCGAGGTGCGCTTTCCGCTAACGGCGTTGGAATACGTCTTGACGGGCCGGTTCGCACACGCGCGCGGGTTCGGATTCGAGACGGAGCGCGACGTGGAAGCTGCCCTTGCGGCGTTGCGCGCAACCGATGCCGAGCAATTCGCGGCCCGCCGTTTTAACGAGTTGTCGAGCGGCGAAAAACAACGTGTAGTGCTGGCCCGCGCGCTGGCGCAGGAACCGCGCGCCTTGCTGTTGGACGAACCCACAGCGAATGCCGACTTGGCACATCAATTCTCGTTGCTGGAACTGGTGCAGCGGTTGACACGCGAACGCGCTTTCGGGGTGTTGCTGGTGACGCACGAGATCAATCTGGCCGCTGAGTTTGCTGATCGTATCGCGCTGCTCAAAGAGGGGCGCTTGCTCGCGTGCGGAAAACCGCATGAAGTTTTGACAGAAGAACGGTTGAACGAAACCTTCAGCACTTCTTTGCTGGTAGCCGCTCACCCGCAAACTGGGAACCCGCATATTTTTTGGCGCAGCAACTGAGTTCAGGCCAATTCAGCACAGCCTGGCAATTCACTCTGCCCTGCCAGCTAAAGCATCGAAAATGCCCAATGAATCAGCGGGCTAGTCAGGTTATCAAGCAAGCCGGAGGCGCTAACGGCGATCAGGATAATCAACCCGAACGGACGGATTTGCTCAAACACTTCGGCCATGCGGGGCGGCAAGAGTGTCTCCAACATGTGCCCGCCATCCAGCGGCGGAATCGGCAGGAAATTCAGCACCATCAAAAAAAGATTCATCCACACCATCGTGACCAGCAAAAAGGCGACCGCTTCGGCGTATTCACCAAGTGAACCGCCTAAGGACAAGCGCACGGCTTTGAGCACAATCAGGCTGATGATCGCCAGACCCAGATTGGTCAAAGGGCCGGCGGCCGACGTCCAAAAATCGCCCCACTTCGGATCGCGCATTTGCGATTTGTCTACAGGCGTGCTGGCCCAGCCCATAATGCCGCTGCCGCCTGTCATAAACAGCACCATCAGCGGCAGCAGCAAGGTGCCGATAGGATCAATGTGCGGAATCGGATTGAGCGTCACGCGGCCCAAATCTTTGGCCGTCGAATCGCCCCATTTCCAGGCCGTCCAGGCGTGCGCAGCTTCGTGGCAGGCTGTCGAGAAGAGAAACACCACGAACATAATGGCGATCTTGCCGATATTCACATCACCCACAGTCAATGCTCCTTTTTGCGCGCGTCATCGTTTCCCTTGCCAGCGGCGCGCTACCAGCGGAGCCAACAAGTCCAACTCATCAGGCGGCAACAACCGCCCGAAGCCGCGCGGCGTCAGGCGAATGGCACGTTGCACCAATTCGCGCGAAGTGACCAGTTGGGCGCCGACGTGCAACGCAAATTCGTATTCCGGATCGGTCAGGTCGAAATGGATAATGGATTTGGCCTGCACCCATTCCCGTTTTAAGCGCAACTCCACCGCAAAGTCGAACAACTCAAGCAGCGAATCGTCCGAGGTCAAATGCCCGCAGCGCCGATTCCAAAACCGGCGCGGGCCACGCTCCGGGTTGAAAAACGAATCCAGCAAGATCGCCATTGCCTCTCATTGCCCTAGTTGGTTGCCCTACTTGGTTGCTTTTGCTTTGGCCGGGGCTTTAGCACTGGCGCTTGCTTGAGCCGCCGCTGGCGGAGCGGCAACTTTGGGTTTGGCGGCTTTTTGGTTCAGCGCTTTGTCTTTGCCGTTACCGGAGACTTTTGCGGGCTTCGCCGGTTTCGCTGATTTCGCGGGCTTGGCCGGTGCTTCTTTCAGACGGTCGCGCAATTCGGTCAGGAAGCCGATGGTGCGTTGCAGCTCTTTCTCGAACTTCTCTTCGCCCAGCTTGCGCCGTGATTTCTTCACTACTTTGCGAACGCGGCCAACCAACTCGTCTTTGTCTTTCTCGTCTTTCGAATCTTTGTTTTGTGATTTTGCCATGTGGGGTCTCCTCAAAATTTCCGAGTCAACATTTATGCGTTATGGGGGGCGTCATCCTCGTCTTCAGGGCCATCGGGCCATCAGGTTTCGTGGAACTCCCTGCGCCGCGCGGCAGTATACGGCACTCCGCCGCCCTTGTCAGGGCCAAGCTGCGACCAAGGCCGCGCTCCGTCATAGCCAGCGATAATCCGGACAGACCGCCTCAAAGCCTTGAAGATCGGCCACGCGCTCTAACTCCTCGACCTGCGCTTGCCACTGCGCGCGCTCATTTTCCAGGCGGGCCCGTTCCGTTTCCGGCAAGTCATTCAATTGCGCGCGCCGCCAGAGTTCACTTTGGACAGCCCGCAAATACAACCGTGCGCGTTGCAAATCAGGTTCTTCGATAAAGCCGAATTGTTGATGCCAGCGGCGGCTGGCGTCATTGCCGATGTGGTAGCGGCTCATCAAGCGGCGCTCGCCATAGCAATGCAATTGGTTGACAGCATCAGCGACTAACGCGGTAGCGAGGCGGCGACCCTGCCAGCCGGGATGTACGAAGAGCAAATCCAACCGCGCGCTTTCACGTCCGGTGAAAAGCAGAGCCGCGCCGACCAGGCGCTTGTCGCGGTGCGGGTCAACGGCTACGCGCGAGGCCGAGAGCGGGTTGCCGCGTTCGCCAGAGAAATGTTCGTGCAAGGCGCGCGCGGCAGCGTTGCGCATGGCCTCAGCGGTGTAATCGCAGTACTCAATGGTCACGCCAAAGGAAGCAACGTAGGTAGCAGCCAATTCCGCAGCGTCAGCGGCTGTGGCCGGACGAATCAAGCAGGGGGCGGTGAAAGCGCGCAAGCCAACTTGAAGCATGGTGACCACGGGATGATAGCGCGGCGTAAAGTGTGCCTGTCCGTCATAGTATTCGCATTGCCAGCCAGGCTCAAACGGCAACAGTTCATACTCTGCGACTGTCATTGGGACATGGCGGCTGTGCATCGGCATAGGGATTACTGCTCGGCGAGCAATTCAATTTCCAGCGCACGTAGGCCTTTGTCATTCTCGGCGCGCGCCAGTTTGAATTCGAAAATGTAACGGCGGCTGGGCAGGTCGTTAGTGTTAAAGCCAACGGGCAAAGTGGTGTCGTGAAACCAGGCGGTGCCGTAGGGCGAATCGGGATGCTTGGGGTCAGTGATCCAGAGGTTGGTGTCAATGTGCTTGAGATAGCGCAGAAAGCCAAAGTCGTTCTTGTGGTAGTAACAAATGCCGCGCACGCGCTGATTGAGTTCGCCCCACTGGTTGGCCTCGCCGTTGGAAGCCTCAACCGGCAGCAGGTTGGGAATTAAGTACCCGGACAGAAAAAGATCGGCTTCGCGGCGCAATTCGTTTGAGACATTTTTGAAAGCCACGACTTCGACGCGGCAGCCCTTGTTCTGCAACGCGCGCACGACCTGGACGAAATCGCCGTCACCGGTAACCAACAGCACGCGATCCAGGTTTTCTGATTGCAGCAAGGCGTCCACGGCCAGATCGAGGTCGGCGTTGGCTTTGGCGACGCGATTGCCGTCTTCGTCCGTGAACCACTTGACCTCTTTCTGGATCACCTTGTAACCGAAATCGCGCAGCACCGAATAAAAGCTGTTGGTGCGATTGCGATAGTAACTGTCGCGGCGCGCTTTTTCAGCGTCGTAGCTGACATAGGCGTTGAGCCGCATCGCCTCGGCCTGATCGCGGCAGGCGAACTCGCGCAGGATGTCGTAGCCCATGCCGAATCCGCCATTGCGATTGATGTTGGCGACGTCCACGTAAACGCCGACGCGCGTGGTTGATCTCATAGCTTTCGTAGTTATTTGCTGGCCGCCAGCCGTGCCAAACTTTCGGTGTAAGGTGCGCGCGCCACGCCGCATTCGGTAATGATCGCGGCGACGTAGCGGTTAGGCGTCACGTCAAACGCCGGGTTGGCGATTTGGATGCCCGTGGGCGCGAGTTGAACGTCTTTGACATGGGTCACTTCCAACGGCGTGCGTTCTTCGATGGGAATCTGCTCGCCGGAAGGGGTACTCAAGTCCAGCGTGGAAATGGGCGCGGCAACGTAGAAGGGAACGTTGTTTTCCTTCGCCAATACGGCAACGGAATAAGTGCCGATTTTATTGGCGACATCGCCATTGGCCGCGATCCGATCAGCGCCGACAACAATGCAATCTATACGGCCCGCTTTCATGAAATGACCAGCCATGTTGTCAGTAATCAGCGTGACCGGGATGTTGTCTTTGTGCAATTCCCAGGCGGTCAGCCGGGCGCCCTGTAAAAAGGGGCGCGTTTCGTCAGCAAAAACGGCAACGCGCTTGCCGGCTTCGACAGCAGCGCGAATGACGCCCAGCGCGGTGCCATAACCGGCGGTCGCCAGCGCGCCGGCATTGCAATGCGTCAGCACGGTCGCGCCATCCGGAATCAAGGCTGCACCGTGGCGGCCCATCGCCTGATTAGCCGTGATGTCTTCGGCGTGCATACGCTGGGCCTCTTCGATTAACCGCGCGCGAATGTCAGCGAGCGACACAGCAGAACTTTTCAGTTCCGTATACAGCTTGCGCATGCGTTCAATCGCCCAAAACAGGTTGACGGCTGTCGGGCGGGTCGCGCCCAACACCTCACAGATTCGATTGAAGGCGTGCTCGAATTCCTGCGTGTCGTTTGTAGCGGTATCACGCGCACCCAAAGCAATGCCCATCGCGGCGGCGACCCCGATGGCCGGCGCGCCACGTACAACCATCTCCTTGATCGCCCCAGCGACTTCCTCGTAGGTGCGGAAAACAGGATAGAGTTCTTCGGTGGGTAAGCGTCGCTGGTCAATCATGACGACGCCCGTTTCAGTCCATTCCAGAGTTTTGATCATAAAGCGAAAGCAGGTTACCTGCCGGGAAGACGCGCAAGCTTCTCACCGGCCCGTCAACTATACAGGAAATTGATGTTTTTGATTTTCAGAAATTGAGCTTGCGAAGGCTAACCATGCAAGTGTAGTTAGTCTACTGCAAGTTCCGGCATTCGGGAATGGACTGAAAGAAAGCGTCACGCCACAGACAAAGAAAAAGCGTCGTAAAACAACGGCGCATCTGCAAACACGCCCATTGCACTACGACGCTCAATGCGCATCGGCAAGGCCGATTGCGCCAGTTTCGGTCAGCGATTGCTGAGTAGACAGGCTGTAGCAGGGCTGACCGATAATGGCTAGGACTCCTTTTTTTGCGGCTGTTGAGTCCACCCCTAATTTCTTGCCCAAATCAACTTCAACCTGTGAAAGCGGTTCCAATTGGAAGGGCTATCTCCTTAAGCTTGGCTTTGCGACCAAACCCAAATTGAATAGCCCTACCAATCAAAAAGCGAGACGTTAGGTCCAAAACTATTGTCGGGACTTGCTGCCTGCGCCATCACCCAATGGCTGAAGCGATAAGCGAATAACTGGATATAAGTACGGCTCATCTGGTGAGCACTGAATTACATAGGCTAAAGACCGGAATCGGAGAAGAATGTTTAGGGGAAGCGAAAATATTTTTTTGTTTCCCACCAGAAGCCTGCCGGTAGCCACGAATGCAGCGGGTGTTTATAATTGCATCCCGTGAACCTGGCTCCGGATTTAACTGTCATTATTCAAGCGTTAAAGCAGGAAGTAGACGTCGTGGAGAATTATGAAAAACTCCATCGGCGTTATTACTCACAGCTCTACCTTTTTTTTATCCGAAAAAAAATTTCAGCCGAGGACGCAAAAGATCTCACCCAAAATACGTTTTTTTCGGTCTTTAAGAATTTGAAGAGCTTGCGGCAGGATGAGCAATTTGAAAGCTGGCTTTTTCAGATCGCCCGACGCGAGCTTTCTCACGCTTATGAGCGGCAACAGACATCAAAGCGTAAAGGTCATACCGTCCCGTTTGAAAATATCAGCACTGCTGAGTCTGAAGAGAAAGCTTCCCCCTTGGCAAGACTCAATGCTTCAGGCCCCAACCCGCACGAGTTGTTGATTGAAAAAGAGTCATTGCAGCAAGTTCGCGAGGCCTTGGAGCAATTGCCAGAGCAAATGCGGCGCGTGACCGAGTTGCGGGTTCAGGGTCTGGAATATCATGAAATCGCCCAACGTTTGGACATCTCCATCAACACGGTTAAATCGCAGCTTTTCCAAGCTCGCGAGCGTTTGCGAAAACGGTTAGGAAAGTATTTCGGCGAGTTAAATTTATAAGCTTAACTTATAGGCTTAACTTGGAGCTACTCCTCACCCACGCGCAATAGCCGGCAAAAAACAATGTACCAGATCGTCAAGGTTCTAACCTAATGACTAGCGTACCAAGGCACAGCGGATAGGAATTTTATGAGTACCATCAGCCAGTTTGATAATGATAAAGCTGAGCAGCATCTCAGCGAGGCAGAAGTGCTGACTTTCTTACGACAAGGACTAACACCTGCGCAAAACACTCGGCTGCAACAACATCTGCTTGATTGCTGGCAATGCCAAGAGCTTTATCAGGATGCCAATGATTTTTGCCAACCACGGCGGGCCGCTGAAGCGTTTGTGAGCGAAGCGCAAATCCAGGAGAGTTGGAGCCAGTTGAAACAGTTCGTGCAGCAGGCCGAACCGCAGGTCATGGCTGCGACAGCGCCACGCCCGCTGGCGAGGGCCGCCGCCGCAACAAGCCGTCGCTGGGTCTTACCACTAGCCGCTGTTTTCTTCCTGTTACTGACCGCCACAGCGGTGACGTTTTGGCGTAGTCGGCAAACCGCCACTTTCTTCGGGACAGCCACAGTGAAAACTCCGGACGCCCTTTCTAACTCACCTATCAACCAGCCAACTCCGCCCCTAAGCCAACAAGAATCTGCCAATTCTCAGGCCACGAACCCAAAACTGCGGACAACAACCAAACCGTCGGCAAAAGTGGACGATAAGACCGCCCCGGCAATTTATGAGGTAGCCCAACTCATGCTTTCTTCTGGCGAAAAGAGCGCGGCGGAGGTCAGCGCGGCAAAGGTAATTCAAGTTCCCGCCAGCGCCCAGCAATTGCGCTTTAGACTGGTCAGATATGAACCCCGCGAATTCCCTGCGTATCAAGTTGAGTTATTGGACGCGGCAGGAACCGTCAGGCAAGCCGTTACTGGCAAGCTCGCAAAGGGCAACCTGATTGAAGCAATTTTCCAGCAAGCCGAGCTGACAGATGGAGAGTATCAGTTGCGCGTGACAGGTAAAGGAGGCCAGCGCCAAGACCTGACGCCGCAGACGACCCTGGCGGTGAACCTATCATTCAAAACTCCCTAAACTGGCAAAACTCCCTAAACGTGTTTATGTTAAGGATGTCCAGCCAGCACAAAGGGCGCCCAATAATACGGTGCATTGCCTGCCTTGATCGCGTCGAGTTGGGCGGCTTGTAAAGCTTCGGCTTTATTGAGGCTGATGCGCCTTCCATCCTTGAGCTTTTTTCCCCGCAACAAGTACTCATAAAAATGCACCATCAATTCGGCCGTGGCCCGCTCATCCACTTTCCACAGACTCACCGCAACCGCAGGCGTCCCCGCATAGATAAACGCGCGCATCATCCCCATTAGCCCTTCGCCGTTGATCTGTTTGCCCAGGCCGGTTTCACAGGCCGAGAGTGAAACCAACTCTGCATTCAGCCGTAAATTCATAATTTCAGCGGCAGTCAAAATGCCGTCTTCCTGACTCAAGCCATTGGGCGTCGTCCCGCTATTCAACGAGGGTGAAAGTAACAAACCGGAAAACCTGGGGTTCGCTTCGTTGACATTGGCGTGCAGCGAAAAGTGCACAAAGCGATATTGATTCAATACCCCGGCGCTTTTGACAGCAGCTTCGTTGGCTTGTGCGCCCAGATAAAGAGTCGCCGGGTTGTCTTTGCCAAAGAGCGCCCCGATTCGTTCTACTTCGCCTTGGCTATACCTCAAAGGGCTGAGCGTGGCCCCACCCAATAAAGAAGCGAACGAACCTTGCGTTTCTGGCGGATAAAGCGGGTTGCCAAATGCAATGAACGCTTTTGGCGCTTTGGTGTAATGCGCCACTCGGTGATGAAGTTGCGCCCAAATGCTGACCGAGGGCGCATAGCTGATCGAGAAGTCCTTAATTAGATACGGCCAGTCCGCCGGATCAGCCGCGGCCCCTTTCCTGACTGGCGCTCTCAACAAGACCTCGAAGGGCAAGCGTTGTAACAACCCATCAGACACAATGATCAAGTGCTTCTTGCCTATGAGTAAGGCACGCGCGGGCGCCAGCAGTTTATCGTATAGAGCGCTGGCTTCTTGCCGATAGTCGTCGGGCGAAACCTGTGTTTTATCCACCAGCGCGTTGAGCAATTTGGTGAGGCATGCGTTCAGGTCGGCTTCCCCGTCGAGTTGATAGACGGCGGAACTATTGTGGCTGATGCCAAACAGCAGCGAGGACTTTTGGTCGAGCGAATAGGCAAGCACCACGGTCTGTTCATCGAGCAACTGTTGCGTTTCGGCCAACCCAAGCGGACGGTGTAGCGCGTCATCCAAATTCCCCGCCGTAGACCTCAAACTGGATTCAACCAGCAGGTCTAAAAACGCGCGGGCACGCCACTGCTCAGCCAATTGAAACAGCTTGGCGTTGAGCGCCGCATTCACCGGTAAAACTGTACGCTTGCTCGCCATCTGATTTGCTCGTGCAGGCGGCAACAAGAGAGAAATCAGGTCTTTATAAAGTTTGACCTTATCCTGCCAGAAACCGACCTTATCGCTGTCTTCCCGCAGTTTGCTGCGCGTGGTTTCCTGCACTTCAATGGCGCGCCGATATTGTTGTTCGGCCTGCTCAAACTGCCCGAGTTGGCGATAACTGGCAGCCATCCCGCGCTGCGCTAACCAAACGGCGCGCACGTAATTGTTTTGCCTGCCAATTTGCGCAGCCTGCGCGTGCACTTGCAAAGCGGCTTTCCAATTGCCTTGCTTGGCATACACCAAGCCCAGCGAATTGAGCGAACGGGCGACCTGCTCTTTGTCATCCATCCCTTCGGCAAGCTGCTTGGCCGCTAGTTGGCTCGCCAAGGCGTTTGCGTAATCACCACTTTCGTCATAAAGCCTGCCCAAACTGGCTAGTGCCGCGCTTTTGCGTTGCAAGTCATTTTGTTGGACTGCCAATTTCAGAGCCTCGTTCAGCAATTTCTGTGAATCATCAAAATGTTTGAGTTCAGCTTCGACCTCACCCAAATTGGTGAGCATGCGCATTTGCTGGGCCACATTGTTTTTCCGCCTCGCCAACTCCAGCGCTTTGGAATAGTAATTTTTGCCGCTTGGGGTGTCGCCCAAACGTCGGTAAACAAGCCCCAGATTACCCAAGTTGTATTCCGTAACTTTTGATGAGGTGAGCAACAACCCGCGACGGCAAGCCGCAATACTGTTGGCATAGTCTTCACTCGCGGTATGGGTGTTACATAAAACCGCGAGCAGATAATCTTGTAAAAACAATTCTCCCGTGAGTTCAGCGATGCGCAATCCCTCGCGATACGTTTGCACAGCTTCCCGAGGCTGGTTTGATTGATTATGCGCATAGCCAATTATTTTTAGCCCCTTAATTTGGTATTCAAGGTTGGCTTCGGCTTGTGCTGTTTGCAAAAGTTGCGTCCCGAGTTTGAGCGCGATCTGATTATTATTGTTGCTTCTATCTAGCAACAACACCGCGCCTTTTTCGTGCAATGCTTCAAGGAAATTTGGGGCAAGTATAAACGCTTCATTCAACTGCTCCACGCTTTCGGCATACTGACCTTTTACTTTATAAAAGTACCCCAGACCATAATGCGCGGCAGCCTTTGCTGGCAGCAGCAAATCTAGCGCTGCGGTCAGATATTTCTGCAACGACTCTTCTTGGTGAAGGGCAATTTGGGCTTCAACTAAAAGTGGATAAGGCCGAAAGAAATCTTGCTTGAACGAGAGACTTTGTAAGCAGTGCTCAACCGCTCGGCGGTAACTGGCGTCGTTGGGAAACTGCCGCGGGAAATAAACTGCGGCGAGGCCATAATGTTTCAGCGCTTGTTGTGTCGGTGATTGGTTGGGAAGCCGCTGTATAAATTGCGCGGCTTCTTCTATGCGGCCCGTTTCAATTGCCAGCTCGGCATACCGCAAATAGGCGGACTCCATGGCGGGAGCTATTTCAAGCAGCCGTTGGCACTCCGCGAAGGCTGCGGGGTAAGCCTGCCGCTGCATCTGTAAGAGAACCGCTTGATACTGTTTTTCAGTTGAGAGTTGCGCGGCGGAGTGCCGCAGCGCAGCGCTGGAAGAGGGGCGGAAAGTAATCAATAAAACCAGGGCAGCCACAACCGCTGCTGCCCTGCTCAGTACAATGCTTCCATCGAAACATCCGCGGATTGCGCACAATGAAAGCCGCGCTTGTCTAGTCATAACATCCGAGCCTTGCCTGCCGACCCGGCCCGTCAGTTAGGGGGAACCCGAGTCAACTGTTTTATGGATTGCCGGGTGGCGGCGGATCACCGCCTTCACCAGAACCATCACCCGGTGGCGGCGGATCACCGCCTTCACCGGAACCGTCACCTGGAGGTGGTGGATCGCCCCCTTCGCCCGAATCACCCGAATTTTGGGGCGTGATTGTAGTTTGGAATCCATAACCAACACCAGCTACGGCAGACATGGATTTCAGGATTTCTTCCTGCTCACGCATTTTGGCCGCTCCTTTCACTAGAGGGAAAATCTTATCCGCACTGAGTTCGACTCAGCGCCAAACAGGATTTCTGATTGTGAGATGGGATTCTGACGGTGACTGCTCTGTCAGAACGCTTGCGAATGTTGTTTCAGGTGTGGGGCCTTAACACAACAGCAAGAGAGAGCGGTTTTTTGTTGGATTGTTCAGTTTGGCAGTCCTGACAGGTAAAAATCACGAGCTTGTTTTGGCAGTTGGCAGAGACGCCTTGTGCTGCACACGTGGCGCACTGATCAGTTGCATCCCCATCAAGAGGAGCAAGAGCAGCAAAACTTCAGAGTCGCCAAAGTTGTAGTTGGCCAGCGCACTAAGTGAAAACCCAAGCGCGGCGCCAAAGGTGCCGAGTGACAAGCCAGCCGACCAAGCGGTGTTGGCGGCAAGAGGCTGGCTGCGCTGTTGGTAATAACCGCGCCAGGCGGAACGCAAGATAGTCGCCAGCAGCCAAATGAAACACAGCAAAGCGGGAATCCCACGATCCAGCGCAATCTGAATTGGCGTCGAATGAGTATGCGTTACGTAATCGCCCGGGAAACCCCATTCCCGCCAGTGTAACTTATGCGCGTCCTGCCCCACGCCCAACCAAGGATGGCGCGGAATCAACTTCAGCCCGGCACGCATGTAGTTTAAGCGCCGCAGAGAACTGTCATCCCTGAAACTGAGGGCGCCGGTTTGCCGGGCGGTCAAGATAACATAAACTGATAGCCCTCCCAGCAATACGATGAAAACCAACGCCGCAACCCGGATGCGCCTGCCTCCCACAGCCAGTGAAACCAGCAACAGAGCCACTAGAAACGTCATAATGACGGCCCGCGAAGCAGTCATGGCCAGCGTCAGCGAAAAAACCAAAAAGAGCATACCCCACAGCCACGTCTGCGCTGGCCTGCGCCGCCTTTGGCCGCTGAGCAAGACGCTCAATAACAAGCCATAACAAAGCAGGGCCAGCATCTGCATTTGTTCGGCATAGGTCAGAAATTGGCGCGTAAAACCGGACACCCTAAACTGTCGCGTGCGGCCAGCAGTTGTAATGCCGAGCGGGTTCTCGCTTTGTTTCAAGGCTTGCGTGACGATCAGCTTAACCGGCAAGGGATCACCCGCGTGTAGCGTTTCAACTTCTAGTTGCTCCCCCACCTGACGACCGCGAATGATCTGTGCGGCCTCAGCCACCGAGGAAACACGACGTTTGGCAATCATCCAAATGACATCGCCGGGCAAGACCTGCGCGCCTGGCATTTGGACTTGCAAGGGGCTATCGGCAGCAATGGAAGCGATGACCATGCCGCGCCCATAGACTTTTTCAAACAGACTGAATCCCGCGCCCGCCAGACTTGAACAAAGCAGTATGCCTAACAGCCAGCGCGCCGCCGCAGGCTGTAGATTGGTGGCCAGCAGGTAAAGCACGCCGAAAAGCAATAAGGATTTCAGCTTGTGCAGGCTCACGGCTGGTTCCACCGAAAAGATTGCCGAAAGTACGGTCAGCCCGGCAAACCAAAGCAAAGGCCAATCAAACAGCGTGCGGCGAAAATGTAACTTGTGCAGCGCCAAGTCCCGGATGATCCAGGCGAGCAGGCTCAGATTGAGGCCCAGGTTCGCCGCAAAAATTGAGTGCGGAACGGCGAGGGCAAAAAGGAAGAGACCAAATAATACGAGACGATTGGCCCACCGCGGCGCCGGTCGAGTCGCCTGTATCACGGCCAAGTCGTCTAGCTTTCCGAACCAATGCCCCGCCTTATTTCCCCCTGCTAGTGGGGATGATGCGCTGGGGGTCACGGCAGGGTGAAGTGTCATTGGTTTGGTCGTGTTTCACTTTGGGGAGGATCAAAAGATTAGCTCGTGACGCTGTGTCAACAGCCGCCTACATTATCCGGTCAACCCAGGCACGGCTCAAGGCCTAGAGGGCAAATGCCAAGCAACTGCTTTTGTCCGGGGTGTGACGTGAACGCGATCTCGCCTGACTGAGGGTTCGACGGCGGCGCAAGTTGCCGGCTGAAGTTTGTCGAGAACTTGCAAGCTGGCCTGTTGGCTTAAGGAGGGAGTTGCCAACAGGCACAGCGTTGCGGCGCTTTGCAATGAGTTGGAAACCTGCTGAGTTACCAGCATGAGCGATCACGCAAGTTACTCAACGCCTTCCAGCAGTTGCTTTTTTTCTTGATAGAGATTGCGCATCATCAATTGATGCGCTTGATCGTTTGGATTGGCCTTTAAGGCCTGGCGGCAATTCTGCAAGGAATCTTCGATCCGGCTCAACTTCTGCTCGAAATCAGCCCGGCGTTGCGGATTCCAATTGCTCATGCGCGCCTGGACGGCAACCATTTTGCGATCCAGCTCGAGCTTGAGTTGCGACTCTTCCGCAAACAGCGCTGTTTGCATCCCGCGCATCGTCAGGACCGAGTTGTATTGCCGGTAAAAGCTGACCGAGCTAAACGCGGCCAGCGCCAACGCTAACGCTCCGGCGCCGGCCAGTTGCGGCAGTGTAAAAGTAAAGCTCTTGGCTCTCAGCCGTTCCAGCAACCCGGGCTTGGGCAGCGCGTTGGTGGTCAGCGTCTTTTTGGCGGCCAACTCTGCTTCGATTTCGTTGCTGATGCGCGTCCACAAAGCGCGGGGTGGCGTGTGCAACGGCAACTCGCGCGCGGCGGTGCGCAATTGGTCTAACTCAAGTCGAACCGTTTTACAGGGGGTACAAGAATTGAGGTGGCCTTCGATGCGGCCCGCTTCGTTATCCGAGAGAAATCCGTCGAGGTATTCAGACAACGAATCAACTACGTTACGGCATTCCATACTACTTTTCCTCTCTGACTTACCCTTGAATTTGTGAGGTTGGCTAAACGGTCATTGGCCGTTCAGCTTTTTTTTGTTGAGAAACTCGCGCAGCCGCATCCTTGCTTTGTGCAGTTGCGATTTCGAGGTTCCAGTACTCACGCCCAGCATCTTGCCAATCTCTTCGTGCTCGAAGCCCTCCACATCGTGCAAAACGAAGACGGTGCGATAACCCGGCGGCAATTCCGAAATTGCTTTGTCCAGCGCGATTCGATCTACAAAACGGGGGCGTTCACCCACGCCTTGAATTAAATCTTGAATCTCGCCGATTTCGCCTTCTTCGGTCGTCTTTTCGAGTTTGACGCCCTTCTTGCGGAAGTGCATCAGCACATGATTGACAGTCAGGCGATGCAACCAAGTGGTGAATGCCGATTCGCCACGAAAGCTGCCGAGCTTGCGGAAGAGTTGAATGAAGACTTCCTGCGCCAGATCCTCCGCTTCGGTTGAGTTCGCAACCATCCGCAGACAGAGGCTGTAGACGCGCCTATGATGGCGTTCGTACAACGTCTCGAACGCCGCCATATCTCCTTGCGACGAAGCTTGAGCCAAATCGTAATCCGATGTGACCTGTTTGCTTGTATTCGCTATCACGCTCGTTGCCTGCTCCTGCTGGGAACGGGCATCATTGGGCAGAGAGGAAGTTCTCGTGACACACTGTCGCGGTACAACTTAAAGAACTTTTGTGTGTCACTGCCGCCTGTGATGCCGCGCTTTCAAATGTGGGTTGCTCTTGCCTTAAGATTTTTAATCCTGCTGTTTGCGTACTACTGCTTCAAAGGTGCGCCATCATAGCCTAGAGGATTGAAAAGCCGCAACCACGTGCCCGACACCTATTTCCGGTTGGTAAACGGGGCTTCGGACAGGGTAGAATCCGCTGGCAATCACACATTCACCGCCCCTGCGAAACCGTTTTCCACAACAAAACTATGCCGCGCATCGGAATTGAGCTAAACAACGTCTGCAATCTGGATTGCACCCACTGCTTCCGCAGCATCTATCGTGGAGATGAGCGCGGCACAGGCGACAAGAGTGCCCTCTTCTTCCCACTCGACACCCTTGAAAAAATCCTAATCGAAGGCAAAGCGCTCGGCTACCGTCATATCGCCATCACCGGCGGCGAACCGCCCATGCATCCGCGTTTCGGCGAGGCCTTGGACATGATCGCTGACCACGCTTTCACCTACCACTTCCTGACCAACGCCCGCAATTTTCAGAAGACCTTCAAGACCGTCAACACGCCGTTGCGCCGTTCCAAGCTGAATGGCATCACCTTCAGCCTGGATGGCGCGACCGAGGCCACGCACGACGGCATTCGCGGCAAAGGCTCTTACCGCGAAGTCGTCACCGCCATCGCCATGTGCCAGGCCGCCGGCATTCAAGCCAACATCATCACGACCGTCAATAAAGCCAATCGCCACGAGATTGACCAATTGGCCCTGCTCGGCGCACACCTCAAGGTCAAATATCAGGTCTTCGGCCACCAGATGCCGACCGAACACAACATGGGCGCCGACCTAATTTTGCCGCTCAGCGAATGGCGCGCCGTCGAGCGCGACGTAGCTCGCGTAATCACCGAATTCCGGCATGAGATTTCGATGGCCGTGGGCTTTTACACGGATTACTACCTGCCGCGCTGTGCGCCGTTGATGCTGGATGATTTGAATGTGGATTATCGCGGGCGTTTAACACTCTGCTGCCAACTGTCCAATTACCGCGATGATGACGGTGATGGCGAAGATGTCATCGGCGATCTCAAAAAAGAGAGTTTGTCCGCCGCCCTAAGTAAACTGATGGATTTGGTGACGCGCGTACAGCGGGAGCGGCTGGACATGGCGAAGAGCGGGCAATACGAAGAGAAGTTACATTACCCCTGTCTGGCCTGCATTGATCGGTTCAGAAAAACCAGCGAACAGCCCATGCTGGTGCAGATCGGACAGGTAAAGGGCGCGGCTTAAATCGCCCTTTACCTGAAAAAAAACTATTGCGCGCTGACGGTCACGGGGACCTCAATCAAAGGAATGTCTTTGTTATTCGTTTCGATCTTGATCGTCCCGGCATGCTTGCCGACAGGCGGTTTTTCGCTAAAGCCAATGCGCAACAGGTAGGTTTGTTTGTTGTTATCCACCGACTCGACTTTGACTTTGAGAAACGGCAGGTCGGAAGTCATGTTTTTGATCTCCAAGCCGCCACTGCGCGTCACGGTCACCCAGGTGAACTTGCTCAGCCCGCTAATGTCATAATCAGCCAACGACACCGGGATATTCTCAAACGCCAGTTTGCCAGGGTTGACATTCACCGGCGGCACCACGCGTAAATCCAAATCAAACGCCAGTTCCGGTGTTTCTTTGCTATCCGTCGTCAGCTTGATGGTTTGGTGATAAACCCCAAGCGGCAGCCCTTCTTTCCCGACAAAATTGACGGCAAAGCGCTTGCCCTCTTCCAACGTATTGAGCGTAACGTTGAAGGTGTCGCCACCCGCTTCAAGCTTGGTGATTTTCAGCGGCTGCGGGCTATCTTGATAAAGACTGAACAGGCCGCTTACCGGAAAACCGGTTGGCGCCTGTGCGCTCCAGCGATCCACCGGGCTGACGACGATAGAGCCGATGCGCTTGCCATTGGGCAACCCGTCCGGCACAACGATGACCATGCTCATCTGTAGCGTAAATTGCGGACGGGCCGGATCGTTGGTAAACACCTCAGCGGTTTTGGTGATTGCGCCTTGATAACTTTCGGTGTGAACTGACAACGAGATTTTGCCCTCCTGACCAGGAGGCACGGCGCGCGTAAATTCGCTCGCCGTACACCCTCAGCTTGGCGCCACGCTATTGATTGTCAGTTCCGCCGTGCCTTCATTTTTGAATTTGAAGTCATATTGCGCCAGCACGCCTTTTTTCAATTCGCCGAAATCATGCTGCGTTTTGGCTATCACCAATTTCGGCCCATCCGTGGGTGGCTCGATCACGTTCATGCTCAGGGCCAAGACAAATTGCGAACTCCCAGGGTCATTGGTAAAGACCTGCGCTGATTTGGTAATCGCGCCCATGAACCCATCCGTATGCACCGCCAGCGTAACTTTCCCTTCTTTGCCGGGCAGCACGCTTTTGGTGAAATCACTCGTCGTGCAGCCGCAGCCGGGTTGGACATTGCTGATGACCAACTCCGCATTGCCTTCATTTTTGAATGTGAAGCCATATTCGGCGAGCGTTCCTTTTTTGATGTCGCCCAAATTATGCTGCAATTCTTTAATGGTCAGCTTCGGCGCGTTTTTCGTGTCCGCCTTCTGCGGCTCGACGGTTTGCCCGAATGATGCGGCGCTTAGCCCTAACACGAGGATGAGCAAAATAGCTGATATTTTCATTGGAAGTTACTCCTTCAGGAAATAGGTTCAGGGCAAGACCGGCGAATCGAGACGTAGCAGCAAACAAAAACGGCCACCAATCAGCGGTGACCGCTTCAGGGTTGCCATTGGATAGCGCGTACGGGACTCGAACCCGTGCTCTCCGCCTTGAGAGGGCAAAACTAGCATTTTGTACGGTTTGAGCGCAAGGCGTATCCATTGGTATGAAGCCCGTCTTTTCAGTCAAACGCGCATAAATCACATTAGTCTTGATTGGCATGCTTTGGTGCCTCTTTGTGTGCTCGTTCGTTACCATAGCGTTACCGCCTTTCATGCGGCCCGCCTTTCGAGTGTGTCGAGCCGTTGGGCAATCTCGACGCGGTTACGCCGTTCGCGGTCTATGTCCTCACACATCACGCGCAGATCGTTCCGCATATCGTGTACATCGCTAGCCAAGGTTTGGAATGTCTCCACGAAATTCGGCGGCAGCAAGGGGTTGGTATCGCAGCCCTCAAAACGCGCCTCAAGACCATCAAACCGTGTCTCCAACGTGCCCAGCCTGCGCACGATCATCAGCAATAATTCGCGTTCAGAGAGTTTTTCGGTTAAGTCTTTCGTGTCGTCGTGTTCGTTGCTCATTAGTTTCCTGCCTTTTTAATAGTGCGCTTCTTTGCCGCTGGCTTCGTCTCTGCTACAAGCGCGTCTATCAACCCGTCTTCACAGCGTGACGTGGCGGCTTCGTTTTCAACCTGTCCCTCTTGCTCATCGGGTAAGGGCCGGAAAAGAATTTGCGCCAGATCAACCAAAGCCACGCGCTGTACTGGTCCAATTTGCTCCCAAGGAATGTGATGAATCACTACTTCGACAGGTGGATGCGAGAGCTTGGTTTTGCGCTTCAGTGCGAGCTTTTGTGTCTGCATCCTTCCTACCTTCCTTTTTTGGTCTTAGCCACGCCCTTCCCTGTCGCTGCCGCCTTCGGCTTCGATGCCGCCTTCTTTGCACCAAGCTTGGTTGCCCCATTGGGCTCCGGCTGCTCTGCCGTCTCGCCTTCTGCCACACCCTTTGGCTTCGGCCCTCGCTGTGTAACAGGCTTCGGCGCATCAGCCGGAATAAGGTAATAGTGCCCTCCTGTTGGCAGCGGATGCTTTTCTGCATTCGGGATAAGACCTTGTCTCAGCCAGAGCATAACTGTTTGATACTTCACCCCTGAGTTTTCTGCATATTCCTTCGGAGCAATCATTCGCGGCGATTCCTTTTTTGTAGCCATAGCAGGGTAAATCTAGCCCCTTTAGTAACTACAGGCAAGAACGAGTCGAAAGACAAGATATTTCTAAAGGGGCTTTATTATTTTCTTGACTAATTCCAAGAAGCTTTACGTGATTGACGACGCTCACACGTACGAAGCGCGCACGACCTGCAAACACAAAGTCGCGCGCCACCTGATGCAACGTTACACCGAAGCCCTCGGTGTAACGGAAGCCGAAGGCAAGCGCGTTGTGGATCCTGCGCCGATGGGTTGGTCCGCGAGTGGCGAACAAACCGCAATGGGCTGGAAGGCGCGCGACGAAGAGCCAGCGCCACCAGCGCCCAAGATGCAATGGGGAACGGATGTTTTTCGCGGCCAGCCGCGCGGTGTGGCTCGCAAGCAGCGTTGGGATTGGCGCAGAGAGTTTTAAGGCTGTGTCCACTCCCGCGCGCGGGCGGGTTCATTCTTGAGGCGAGCGCCGCGCCGCTCGCCGATTTCTTGGGGCAAACGTGAATAAGCTGAACGAATCGAAAAACAATCTAGCGGACGCGCTGTCAGAAGCGCTTCGCAACTACGTAGACGCTGAGATTGTGCAGCGCTTGGGCGAGATCGAAATCAGACCACGCGACCCGCGCGAGATCGTGCCGACAAAAGTCTATCGCTACGTCGAAGCGGCTAAGGCTTGCCAGATGTCGCGGGACACCTTGGCCCGTGCCGTAAAGAGCAACGATTTGAAGATTCACTACAAAGGAGCCACGCCCTATTTTCCAGGCTCCGATTTATTGATGTGGCTTGAGAGAGACAACTGATTTATCTAGGTTTTCACTTAACCACTTTTCAATACGAAAGGACTCTTCACTATGAAAGAAACGCGAAAGACAGCACCGCAGACGCCTGCAACGTACTTTGCGCCAGAGATCGAGGCCCGTCGCCCTGATTACGAGCGCCTGGCCGAAGCCTTCATCACGCTGGGTGAGTTGCACGCTGACCGCCCTTTTCCTGGCCGCTTGGAAGTTTCGACGGATGGCGAGATTTCGCCCTGTCTCACAACCGCGCTGGATACGCACATCAGTGAATTGGTGCAAGGGTTGGATTGGTTCGACGCGCGGGTGTGGCGTCGTTTCTATGTGGAAATGCGGCTGATGCTCGATCAGCTCGAACTGGAACGCTCTCTCAACCGGCGCGCCGTCTAGGTGCGCAGTCTAAAGGAAGGAAGCTATGCCCAACGATCTCAATCAGGATTTCGTCACCTTACGCGCCAGCAACCGCACGGTTGAACCTTTGGCAACGGTCCAGGAGCGCCTGGCGCACGCCTTGAACGAGTACATCTTGCATCCGGATGTTTCTACGGTCGCGGCTAAGCGGATGGCCGAAATCGTGATGTACATACTTGAATCCCCTGAGGAGTAAAGCAAAGGGCTTTTCAAGTGCGCTAACACTTGAAAAGCCCCAACAACACCACACGCCGAAGCGCGCAGATGCTGCCTTGCAACGCCATCCTACCGCTTCGGCCTTTCCCATTGAAAGGATCCGATGGAAGAAGCTGCCACCAAAGCAACCGCGCCCCTGCCCGGTGTCGCGCCCGTCAACGCCGCCAGGATGGCTGCGGCCAACGTCTACGAAGGCATCAACTCCAGCGACGACTACCGTCGCAATGATGCCAGTCTGAAGCTCATTCAATTCTGCGTGGTGACGGTCTCTGCCCTGGCCACCGGCTTCGTCAATTCGTTCGCCCACAAAGAGCGCATCGGCTGGCTGGCTGCTGGCGTGCTGGCCATCTTGATCATGGGCTTTGTCGAGAAGTTCTTTTTCACCCTCCGCCACGGCCTTACCACGACCTACAAGGCGGGCAAGCAGCGCACCTATGCCCAGCTCTGCTGCCGCACCATTCAAGCCACGATGATCCTGAACGCGGCCGTGCTCTGCGCGTGGATCGTCAACACGCCCCTGCCGCGTGAATTGGGCTGGTGGTATCGCTGGTCTATCGCGGTGCACGTTGCCCTCGCCTTGGTCGGTGTGACGCTCGTTCGTGACGCCGATGCAGTCGTCGAAAACCGCATGCTCGAGCTCAAAGCCGCGACGGCCCGGCAAGACATCATCACGACCCGCAAGGCGGCCGCCATCGGGAACGCAATGGTCCTCGTCTCGGCGAAGGTCCGCGGTTTCTTCGATGCCTTCGGTCTGGCCTGGGGGCTGCTGTGGAAAAAAGACAGCTTTGCCAAAAACACCCTCGCGCAACTCGACGCGATCGCGCGCGAACAGTTCGCCCACATTGACGGTCCGGCCGCCAGACGTGGCGAGGTTTGGCCGGATGATTTGGGTGAGGTGTCCGGCCCAAAAGAACGGTGCCGCTGACAGGCTGGTCGGTGATCGAGCCTCACGACGATCATAGATCAGCGGCGCAGAACAGAAGGTCTAAACCGAACCCGCCTCCGGAGCATCGTTTAGCGCCAACAGAAGGTTTTTTACCGGAACTTCCGCGCATCCGCTGGGAACCTAACCGGAGTGGCGGTTGGGAAGCTTGGCACGTGCCGCCCGGAGCACAGCGGCGCAAGGGCTGTACCTATCTGGGCTACGTAGGCAAGAAGCTCCTGGCAGAGTGGGAAGCATTGCCGGCCACACAGCGCCGTGCTGCCGTGGTCACCTGGATTCAGCAAAAACGATTAGAGAAGGGAGGTGCGCAGTGATCAAAGAATTAACCGTTAATCGCCAGATGATGAATGACCCAACGGTCAAACCGCCACGGATCAGCAGCGACATTGAGTGGTCACCCAAAAGCTGTGGCTGGGATTGCCGCTTTGTTTATTACGAAGACAAGCGCCGTCGACGTCGTCACTTAGGCCATCTGACCAGCCGTAAGCTGGAAGCGATTCCAGAAACGGAGCGTCAGACGGTGGTCACATCTTGGGTTCAGGAGAAAAAACTAGCGAAGGGGGTGAGCCTATAGCAACGTAAACCAATCCAGTATCGGGGTAAAGAAAAGGCCAGCGGCTTCGGTTGCTGGCTTTTTTGCGTTTAGAAGCCCGTGGCTGCATTGCCTATGTTGTGCATCCTGTGATCAATCGTGCAAGGACGGCGGCAACCGCGGGCAGGGCAGGGGTCAGAATCCGAGACGAGACGAAGGCGTGCGCAGTTGCTGGCCTTGCTCACATCACCGTGCCGGGTTAGGCCGCCGCTTTTTCAGCGCCGTAGATGACGCGCAGTGTTACGACAGGCAATCCACACCAACACGGCTCAGGTTCCAGCGCATCTTTTACGGGCGTGTTTGTTGGAGTGCTGTCATCCGGCCCATAAACGACACTCATTGGTTGATGTGGGCACCAAGCGCCCTTCGTCGGGTTTTCCAGTTTGTCTAATCGTGCTTTGGTACTCATGCAACCCTCGCAAGAAACAGCGCGCACAACTGAGCGTCACTCAGGTTGGTTAGATTCATCCCGGGCACATAGGCAGGAACATCTTTAACCCTGCTGGCCAATGCTCGCGCTTGCTGCCAATCCGCTGGCGTGAATGCCTGGCCTAATCGCTTAAGCAACTCGGCATCGCTCAGGCTCGACAGATCGGCAGGGCAGACCTGCTGCTCGATTCGGTTCAATCTCGCCTTGATGTTTAACGCCATGCTGTTTTTCCTCGTGTGTCTTCCTGTGTTGCCAGTCGGCTTTCCAGTTTGCGCAACCGTTCCTCGACTTCCAGCACTTCGCGCGCCTTCAGGCTGAATTCCAGCACCGTTCGCGCGGCACTCACCGTTGCGCCGTGGTTCGCGTTCGGGTCAGCCATCACGTCACGCAACGTGCTAACCGCCTCGCCGCTGGCGGCCTGCAACGCCGTCAACGTGCTTTCGAGCAACTTGCCGCGCGCTTCCCGCTACCGCTCCGCAAAGACCGGCTCATTCAACCAGGCGAACAAAGTGCGTTCACCAATGCCGGTGACTTTGGCTGCATCGCGCAAGGTGGATTCGCGCAAGAGCGCCGCCAGCCCGCGTTCTTGCCGGGCTGTCAAAGCGGCGGATTGTCTGCCGTTTTCTGCCATAATCTGCAATCCTTTCAACTTCCCAGCTTGGCGCGCAGCTCATTCCAAGCGCGCCGTCGTTTCTTACCAGGCTTGCGCTTGCCCGCCGGTGTCGGATGGATGCGTAGCGGTGGATCCGGATGGCGACAATAGCCTTTGCCCAAACGATGAATGAACTTATACGCGGAACAAGTGCAGGTAGGTGCGGCGCGGCGTTTCTTGACCGGCGGATCGGTGCCGCGCTCAGCTTGTGTCCGCCGTTTCGTGTGCAGATGGCTGGCGCATTTCTGTTCGGGCGCATCCCAAACTGCATAACCTTTGCAGCGCGTGCCTGCCTTCGTCGTTTCCACGCAACGGCGTGCGGCTTCGTAGGTGGCTTCCGTTCCCGCTCCGCTTTGCAGATATGCTCGCAAGTCGGCAGTGAGTTCCGCGCGTTGGGTTGGTGTGAATTTGAACCGCATAGCAATTGGCAACGTCCAGTACGAACTTTATCGAACTTTGGCAAACCAGGTCTGAAGCATCGGGCCCGGTTCGAGAGCGGTTAATCGGAAAGGGAAGCACAGCGGCCGCCCTTTGTTTACCAGGTTGCAAATTTTGCGAAGCCTGTCGGGTGCGAACGTTCGCACTGGTCGCCGTTCGTTCGAGCCCCGTGACGGTGTACTTCGGCGCAAGCGCGCGGACTCGCTCGACGATCTGGCGGGCGGTCGCTTCGTCCACGCCACGCATCTCAATCCACGGCCAGTTCGACATCACTAGGTAAGCTTTCGGCCGCAAGCCTTCGACGAAGGCGCGCAGTTCACTCGCTTCGCCGTTGGTGAGTTGGCGGCCGCGCAGGTCAATCAAGATGTTCGTCTTTCATACCGCCTGATTCGCGGCTTTGGCCGCCTGGCGCCTCTCTTTGCGCTTTTGGGCAACCCTCAATTTCTTGGTCTTTTCGTCTTCGATCCGCCCTGCCTCGCGCTTGGCAACCAGCTCCGGTGACAGCGTCGGCATTGGATGATTCAAGCTCTGCACGAACAATCCGCACTTGCTGCAATGCCCAGCGCCACCTGCCAACAGGTGGGTCAGTCGAATCAAATGCGTGGGGCAAAGATGCTCTGCCATCGTGTCTGGTGTTTCGTTCATAAGTTCCAAATGAAAAGCGCCGACATCGAAGCCAGCGGGGCTATCCAAGCTGGTCAGCAATGTCGGCGCGACACTCTCGTAAGAGCCGAAGCCTTATGTAGTTGTTCACTGCATCAGTCGCAAGGCTGATGCAGCTTTCGCGTGCGCTCGGTGGCCAAACCAAGCGTCAATTCGACGGCTGTTAAATCAGCCAATAAACGCCGCCGAAGATCCAACAGGGAAGCGCGGTACCGCGCGGCCGCATTCATCTGCTCAGATGCCGGTTGTGCATCACGTTTGATGTGACGCGCTGTTCGTGCCGTTGTCGCTACGGATTCAGGTGTCTGTGTTCCCATAACAAGTATCTCGCCTAGTACTCCATCAAGCTGAAAATGAGGGATGTAGGGCGGGATTTAATCCCGCCCTACATCCCGGATGCGCTCTCAGCATCCATCACTTACAGCTTGATGGAGTACTAGAACGGAATCTCGTCATCATTGACGGGTGAATCGTTAAGCGGAGCTTGAGCCATCAGCGCCGCACGGGCCAACGCCTTGTTCGCGCCGGCGGGTTGCTTTTGCAGTGTTGCTGGTTCCGGCTGGTCGCTCTCGTCTCCGCCTTCGCCCTTCGTCCCCAGGAATTGAATATCTGAAGCCGTGACTTCCAACGACGTCCGGCGGTTGCCGTCGCGGTCGGTGTATTCGACCTGGCGCAAGCGGCCTTCGACGTAAACCTGCTTACCTTTGCTCAAATACTGGTTCGCGATTTCCGCTTGCCGGCCGCATCCGCTACCTGCAACCTACGGAGCTGCGGGCGCTGCGGGAAGAATGCTCCGCCTGGTTGCGCCCCATCGTGGCGCTCGCCTTCTGTACGGGGATGCGTCGCGGCGAGATTGTCGGCTTGCGCTGGCTCGATCTTGATTTGTTGAATCAGCGCATCCTATTGCCTCAGACGAAGAACGGCGAGGGCCGCATTGTGTATTTGAATCAATTGGCCATGACAGTGGTGACTTCCCTGCCCTGCCGGGATGCAGCCAACCCTACAGTCAAGCTCTTTAGCGAGATCACACCCGACCGGGTTACGGCGGGGTTTAGCAAGGTTTGCGGAAAGCTGAAGATCGAAGATTTTCGTTTCCACGATCTGCGCCACACCGCCGCGAGTTGGCTGCGGATGTCCGGTGCAGACATTCACACGGTTGCCCAGCTTCTCGGCCACAAGGACGGCTCGCTACCAACACTTGAGCCCGGGCTTTTTGGCGGAGGCGGTAGGCAAGCTGGACGGCGTTTTTGGGGAGTTTCGTTACCCAGACGTTACCAACGAAAAAGCACTTACCAGCGGAAACCCGGTAAGTGCTTTGGATTCTTGATAGCGCGTACGGGACTCGAACCCGTGCTCTCCGCCTTGAGAGGGCGGCGTGCTCTCCGCCTTGAGAGGGCGGCGTGTTAACCAGTTACACCAACGCGCCAAAGAACCGCCGTAAAACCGAGCGAATGTATAGCACCTCCCCGCTTTGTTTGGCAAGCATGCCGCCTGTTTGACGCTGTCGAAACAAAGGTGCTATAGAACCGCTTTCGTCAATACGGGCATTGCGCGCCTGCTGTCACCACATAAAGGAATTGATCCAAATGCCGCTTTCACTTGCTGACGCCATCAAACATCATCTGCTCACTCAAGTGCGCGAGCAGTTCAACCTGGAACTTGCAGACCTCGCCACCGAGATTCCGCCCAAGACTGAACTGGGTGATCTGGCCTTCCCGCTCGCCTTCGATTTAGCCAAACGCCTGAAAGCCGCCACCGGCGCGAAACAGAACCCGCGCGAATTGGCGGCCAAGCTGGCCGCAGGCTTGCGCGCCCTGCCCGGCGTCGCCCGCGTCGAAATCGCTGGCCCCGGCTATCTCAACGTCTTCATTGACCGCGCCCAGATGTTCAGCGAACTCGCGCTGCACAATCCGGAAGCTGACCTGCGCCACGCGCCCTCGGCCAAGATCATCGTCGAGCATACTTCAATCAATCCGAACAAGGCCGCGCATATCGGCCATGTGCGCAATGCGGTGCTTGGCGACACGACAGCGCGCATCTTGAAAGCCGTCGGCGAAACCGTCGAAGTACACAATTACATTGACAACACCGGCGTCCAGGTTGCCGACGTGGTAGTAGGCTTCATTCACCTCGAACAGAAATCGCTCGACCAGATTCGCGAGATTGCTGAGCGCACGCAGACCAAGCGTGAAGACAACTTTGATTATTACTGCTGGGATTTATACGCCCGCGTCGGCGGCTGGTACGAAGAAGACAAGACGCGGTTGCCAGTGCGCGCGCAAACGCTGCACGAGATCGAAGCGGGCAACAACGCGACGGCAGAGATCGGCGAATACATCTCGCACAAGATCGTCAATTGCCATTTGAATACGCTGGCGCGGCTCGACATCAGCTACGACCTGCTGGCGCGCGAGAGCGAGATTCTGCACCTGCATTTCTGGGCGCACGCCTTTGAGAAACTCAAAGCACGCGGCGTGATCGTGTTTGAAAACGAAGGCCGCAACAAAGGCTGCTGGGTGATGCGTGCCGAGGAGGACGGCGCGGCAGGGGGACGAGGCGAACCGGAAAGCGAGCACGACGCTGACAAGATCATCGTGCGCTCGAATGACACGGTGACTTACACGGGCAAAGACATCGCCTATCACTTGTGGAAGCTGGGCAAGCTCGGCTTGGATTTCAACTATCAGTTGTTGCGGCACGATCACCACGGACAGCCGGTCTGGATAACAACGGGCGGCACTGGCACGAGCGAACATCCACCTTTTGGCAATGGCACCGCCTTTCTCAACGTGATTGACGTAGGCCAGTCTTATCCGCAAGCCAACGTCAAACGCGCCGTTTTGCAGATGGCTGAATCCGAAGAGCAACGCGCCAAAGTCGCCCGCAGCGCTCATCTGGCTTATGAAAAAGTCACGCTCAGCGCCGACGCTGCGAAAGAACTCGGTGTGGATTCCGAAGGTTCCGTTTCGATGTCAGGCCGCAAAGGACTCGGCGTCAAAGCCGATGACCTGATTGATCGCCTGACCGCCAACGCGCTCAGCGAAGTGCAAGCGCGCCACGCCGACTTGTCCTTTGAAGCCCAACTCAAGATCGCACAGCAAATTGCCGTCGCCGCGCTGCGCTATTTCATTCTCAAATTCACGCGCACCTCGATCATCGCGTTTGATTTCACCGAAGCGCTCAAATTCCGCGGCGAGACCGGGCCGTATTTGCAATACACCGTGCGCCGTTTGAGCAACATCTTTAGCGAACTGGGCCGCCCGGCGGCGGTCGTGCAAGCCGAATTCAATCAACTCACGTCTGAAGAAATCGCCGCACCTTTCACGGGCGAAGCGGGCGATCTGCTTTGGTCGCTGGTCTATTTCGCCGCGCGCCTGGACGAAGTCGTGCAACAGGCGGCCACTTCCTTTGAGCCTACGTTGGTCGCCAAATACGCCTATCAACTGGCCGATCAATTCAACACGTTCTATCAAGACAAACGCTTTCACATCCTGAAAGAGCCGGACGAGAAACGAAAGGTCGTCTTGCTGATGGCCGCTGAAATCGTGCGCCGCAATCTGGCGGAGGCGCTGTCACTGTTGGGCATTGAAGTGCCGGAAAAGATGTAAGCAGGCACGCGCCTACTTACATCGTTCGGCCAACCATTTACAAGGGAGAGCAAAATGTCAGTAAAAACGATTGCGAAAGCCTTGGAAGAAGCGCTCTTGCACGACGGCCAAATGGCCCAGGCGCTGTATGAATTTGAATTTGAAGAAGAGTTGGACGACCTGAAAGCTTCGCTGCTCGAAGACGATGATGATTACCTGTTTTCCATCACCGAAAACAACGGCGACATCGCGATGGTCTTGCTCGAAAAAGCGGGCGACGTGCTGATCAACGAGCAGGCCCGCGAAAAGCTGAAAGAGTTCTGGCGCGACAATTACACCAAGAACATCGAGCTAATCATCCCCGATCTCGCAGAGCAATTGGACGCCGATGAACTGCCTATCACGGGTGTAAAGCTGGCGCGTTGAACCTGCGCCAACAGTACGGGGAGGGTGACCGACCTGAGCCTCGGTGGCGGACGTGCTGAATGCCGTCCGAGTAATTGTCGAGGCTCGGCCCACTCACGCTCCCCGTACTGTCCCCATTCCGACCCGCCTTCAAAGTTTGGAGAAGACTATGAATCGAATCCGCCGCAACTTCATCCTGCTCTTCACCCTGCTCATTGCCGCACCGCTCTTGGCGCAACAGGCCCAACCCGCGCGCCAGGCCGATGCCAGCGTACTCACGCTCGATACGATTTTCAGCTACAGCCCGCGTGGACTCGGCTGGCACCAATGGCAGGCGGATGGACGCGGTTACTTGATGCTGGAGCCTTCAGCAGCAGGCAAAGGCGGGATGGACATCACGCGTTATGACGCGACAACAGGCGCAAAGACGGTGCTCGTCTCGGCGGACAAACTCATTCCGCCCGGCGTGACTTCGCCACTCAATATCGAAGAGTTCACACTCAGCGACAACGGGCAGCGGCTGTTGATTTTCACCAACTCCGAACGTGTCTGGCGGTCGAATACGCGCGGCGATTATTGGGTTGTTGATCTGGCGAGCGCGAAGCTGCAAAAGCTGGGCGGCGCTGCAAAACCGTCTTCGCTGATGTTCGCCAAGTTCTCGCCCGATGCGACGCGCGTGGCGTATGTGCGCGAGAACAACATCTACGTCGAAAATCTCAGCGACGGGCGCATCACGCAACTGACTTCGGACGGCACGCAATACATCGTCAACGGCACCTTTGATTGGGTCTATGAAGAAGAACTCTTTTGCCGCGACGGCTTCCGCTGGTCGCCCGACGGTAAGCAGATCGCCTATTGGCAGCTTGATGCGAGCGGCGTCAAAGAGTTCAAGCTGATCAACAACACGGCTGAGCTTTATCCGAAGATCATCTCGTTTCCCTACCCCAAAGCTGGCGAAATGAATTCCGCCGCGCGCGTCGGCGTCGTCAATTCAAGCGGCGGAAAGACCCAATGGTTCGACGTGCCGGGTGATGCGCGCAACAACTATTTGCCGCGTATGGAATGGGCGGCGAATTCCAGCGAAGTCGTCATTCAACAGCTCAACCGGTTGCAAAATATCAACGTCGTGATGATCGGCGATGCGCGCACCGGCAAGGTACGTCAGATCATGACCGAGAAAGACGACGCCTGGGTAGACATCGCGTGGGGTTCGATTGGCTGGGACAAAACGGGCTTGGCCTTCGGCGATGCCGAATGGATTGATGGCGGCAAACGCTTCCTCTGGACGAGCGAACGCGACGGCTGGCGGCACATTTATTCCGTTTCGCGCGATGGCCACGACGTCAAATGCATCACGCCCGGCAATTACGATTTAATCAGCGTCGAACGCGCCGACACCGCTGGCGGCTGGTTGTATTTCTCAGCCTCGCCCGACAACGCGACGCAAAAATATCTCTATCGCGTCAAGCTCGACGGCAGCAGCGCCAACCCTGAACGCCTTTCGCCCGCCAATCAAGCGGGCACGCACAATTACGACATCGCGCCGCGCGGCGAATTGGCGATTCATACGTTCTCAAACGCGAACACAGTGCCGGTCACGGAAATCGTGCGCCTCGCACCACACACCAACGTGCGCACGCTTTACGACAACCGCGAATTGCAGGAACGGCTCGGCAAGCTCAAGCCTACGCCGCAAGAGTTTTTCAAAATAGACATCGGCGAAGGCGTACAACTGGACGGCTGGCTGATCAAGCCGCCCGATTTTGACGCATCGAAACGCTATCCGGTGCTCTTTTTCGTTTACGGCGAACCGTGGGGCCAAACCGTACTCGACCAATGGAGCGGCGGCCAGATGATGTGGCATCGCCTGCTGGCGCAGCAGGGTTATATCATCGCCAGCGTAGACAATCGTGGCACGCCAGCCCCGCGTGGCCGGGGCTGGCGCAAATCCATCTATCGCCAGATGGGCATCCGCAATTCCCTAGACCAAGCCAATGCCGCCCGCGCCATCGCCAAATGGCCTTTCGTAGACGCGACACGCATCGGCATCTGGGGCTGGAGCGGCGGCGGCTCTTCGACCTTGAACGCCATGTTCCGTTACCCCGACGTTTACCAAATGGGCATGTCGGTCGCGCCCGTGCCAGACATTCGCTATTACGATTCGATCTATCAGGAACGCTACTGCGGGCTGCCGCAAGAGCACCCCGACGAATACAAGCAAAGCTCGCCGCTGACGTTTGCGGGTCAGTTACAAGGCAACCTGCTGCTCGTCCACGGCACGGGCGACGACAACGTCCATTACCAAGGCAGCGAAGCCCTCATCAACGCCCTGATCACCGCCAACAAGCAATTCACGATGATGTCCTATCCCAACCGCTCGCACGGCATTTATGAAGGGCCGGGCACGACGCGGCATTTGTATGGGTTATTGACGCGGTATTTGAATGAGAAGCTGCCAGCGGGCGGGCGGTAACCAAGATACGGTACCGCGCGCGTGAGCAAGCGGAGGCTCAGACTAAGAGCCACTTATGCAAGATTGACGCGCCGCTTGCTCACGCGCGCGGTACTGTACTGACGCCGCGTTGTGTATCAAACCCTCTTGCAGACTGTGTTTGACGCTCTGCTCTCGTCTTGAGAGACTCGGTTTGATGAAAGGAACGCCGCTTTGCACGTCATCAGTAAGAAAAAGCTGCGTGATTTTTGGGCGCGAACCCCTGAAGCGCAACTACCGCTCGACAACTGGTATCGCGTAGCCAAGAAGGCGGCGTGGCAATCCATGGCGGAGGTGCGCGCCGTCTTCCCGCACGCGGATGCGGCTTACGATTGCACGGTCTTCAACATCGGCGGGAACAAATACCGGTTGATCATTGAGATCAGATACGACAGACAGGTGATCTATGTTAAACACGTCCTTACGCACAAAGACTACGACAAAGGCGCGTGGGAAAAAGACTGCGGCGCTTGAATTCGATCCGGCGAAGTACCGCAAGCTGGTGTCAAAGGCCATGCCTGCCGTCATCGAAACCGAAGCCGAGAACGAGCGCCTGCTCGCCATTGTCGAGCCGATGATGAAACGCGAACTTTCGACGGAAGAAGCCAAGCTTTTCGACCTGTTGGTTAAGCTCATCGAAGATTTCGAGGATCGGCATTACCCGCTGGGAGAAAGCTCGCCCACCGCCACGCTGCAATTTCTGCTGGAGCAGCGCGGCTTGCGTCAGCGCGACATCGTGCACCTCTTCGGTTCCAGCGGCGTCACCTCCGAAGTCATCAATGGCAACCGCGCGATCAGCAAAAAACTCGCCAAGTCACTGGCTGAGTTCTTCCACGTCTCGCCCGACTTGTTCATCTGATCCGAAACAGGTTGATATGGACTACTCAAAAATCATCACTATCGAACCCGATAAACGTAGCGGCAAGCCGTGCATTCGCGGTTTGCGGATGACCGTGACGGACGTATTGGAATATCTAGCGGGCGGTATGACACCGGAAGAAATCGTTGATAAATTTCCCGATCTCACATTGGAAGACATCCGTGCCTGCTTGGCTTTCGCGGCAGATCGTGAATGCAGGCTGGCTGCACCGCTTGTGATCTCAATTGCTGATACTCATGAACTAACTCAAAAGCGTCACGAATTAACTCAAAAAGCCCTGGATGCAATTCCTTCGTACCGCCAACCACCCAGAACTGTAGAAGAAATTGCCGCGACAATAGCTAAAGAATTTGGTGTTTCGCAGGAGCTCGCATCCGGTATTACATTGGCGACAATTGCTTTTCTGGATACTTTTGGTGTTATTGAGTGGGAAAAGTCTGTCTGTCAAATAAACGACCAGATATCTACCTATTTCCGAAACAGCCTAAGCTGGTACTTTGAGAATCATCAGCAACTACTATCCAATTGGGGACGCGAAGGCGTTGCTCGTGACATCAAGATCGATAATTTACTTGAACTAGCCCCTTACTTCCTCAAAGTAATGGAAGAAAGAAGACTGGAATTAAGCAAAGAACATAGGCTTGAGGCAGGATATTCCAGGTATCAAGCTGTAGCACTTACTCTGGTAAAAACTATAGAAGATGGAAAGCCCTGCTTTCTTCATCAGTGGGACACTCAGGCAGAGCAGTTTCAGATTATCGGGGGCAAACAAAGACCGGGTGAGAGGCCAATCGAAACAGCAAAACGAGAGTTCACTGAGGAGACTACTCAGCACAATTTGAGGTATGGCACCGAGTTCACACTTAACCTTCTTTGCCCAAACCCAATAGAGATGTGGCGAATATCGCCAACTTATGGGGCTCTGACCAAGTATGAGTTTTGGGTTTTCAGCGCTGAGTTAAAGCTTGCTGTACTACCATTGGGTCCGTTGGACAGATGGATTTCACTCGACGAGATGAAATCAGGAGCTACCCTAGACGGGCGTCCTATCAGTGACCCAAAACTTTATAGGTCACTTGAAGTAAACATCCCAGGCGTACTTGAAGGTTTACCGTTATCAATCCCTCCTTCACCAAAACAAAATTCCCTAAAAACCGTTTGGGATAATACTGTAATGCAACCAGGTTTTGCTGGATTCAAAATAGACTTGAAGAAGTTACTTCAGGATTGGTGGAGCAACCGTAAAAGAGGGAAGCTTAAGTAGCTAAAATGACATGCTAATTGCTCTGCAACCCGACGCCCCTGAAGCCGACATTCAGCGCGTCATCACTAAAGTTGAATCCTTCGCCCTGAAGGCCCATCTCATGCCCGGCGCAACCCGCACGGCCATCGGCGTCACGGGCAACACGGGGGCCGTAGACCCTGCGCCCTTCGCCGAAGTGCCCGGCGTGGCCGAGTGTGTGCGCATGACCAGGCCGTACAAGCTGGTCGGGCGCGATCTCAAGCACAACAAGCCGGTCATCAACGCTGCCGTGCTTTGGTTAAAGCCAAACCATGCGCGCAGACTCCGCGAAATTATCAGTGCGTCGTGAGGTCAAACTGACAATCCCAATGCGGTTCGCACAACGCGGCGGATCGCTCGGCATTCCTAGATGGCCGCCTTGGCATCGGCTTTGGTCGCGGTCAGACCGGGGTAGCGATAGCCGACGGCGTAGGGATTAAGGACGAGTAGCGCAGGCTGCATTCCTTGCCAAGTTGGTTCGGCTTGTAACACCAATTGATGCAGCACGGGCAAGTCGTGTGTGCGGCCAAAGGCCAACCCGGCCTCGACGAGGCGCGCTTTAAGGTATTTCTCAACGCACTGCTGGCAATGAAAGCAGACGCCATCGTGATTCGGGTCTTTGCGCACGCGGTTCAATTGCTGGGCGGCATTCCAATCGCCTTCGGCCTTGACCACCCATTCAGCGGTTATTGCCTTCATACATCACCTTTCCGTTTTCCAGAATCTCGCGCATAAAGTTATCGCCCATTGCCAGGCGTTCGTTGATTTGCGCTGGCGTCCGCACCAGCAAATCAAGCGGCAACACGCCGACACGCGGAATCACGCGTTTCAATATTTCCCCGGCCTGCCGGAACGGACTGCCCTTATATGGCATCACGACCAGCAAATCCACGTCCGATTCGACGCTCGGTTTGCCGTATGCCTGTGAGCCGAACAGGATAATTTTGTCCGGCTGAAACTCGCGCGCGATCTGGTCGCAGAGGGTTTGGATGTGGGCAAGGCGTTTCTTGCGATTGGCGGCGTCGCGATACCAGGGTAGATCGGGCAGCCCCGCTGGCACTGCGGCTTGGATTCCCTTGCGCGGTTGTTTGCTGACGGTCGTGGCGCTCATCGCATTGCTCCTGCCAAGCTGGTTTGCTGCCGCATCATAACAGCAACCGCGCGGTCTGCGGCACAGGGCTTTTGCAAAATCCTCAAAACATCCGTCAAAGACGCTTCGCCGACTCCTGATTCCTGACTCCTGACTCCTGATAGCCTGAAATGCCGATTGTTTTCAATTTGTCAGAATTCAGGAATCAGGAGTCAGGAGTCGGTCAAGCCGCTCAAGCGCTCTTGTTGGCGACTTTGCAAAGATCAAGTACGTGCTGCTTGCCACATCACGTCAATCGGCGCTGCTTGATGCGTCCACAAACGGAATTGCTCTGCCGCTTGCGCCACCAGCATCGCCAGCCCGCCGAGCGTTTGGCATCCGGCGGCTTGCGCGGTTTGCAGCAACGCAGTTTGTTCGGGGTTGTAAACCAGATCGTAAACCAGCCGCACATCGCGCAGGCGCTCCGCTGTCAATGGGCTGGTGCCTTCGCTGTGACCTTTCATCCCCAGCGGTGTGCAATTGATGACGATGTCGGCCTGGCCGTGGAAGCTGTCGAGCGCGGCGGCGGTGGCGTTGAATTCAGCGGCCAGTGATTGCGCCTTGCGCAGGTCGCGCGCGTAAAGCGTCACCGCCGCACCGCGTTGTTGCAACCCGTAACACACTGCCCGTGCTGAGCCGCCTGCGCCCAGCACCGCGACGCGCGCGCCACGCACATCCAGCAATTCATTCAACGGTTGCATCGCGCCATGCACGTCGGTGTTGAAACCGCGTAGGCGATCACTTTCGACGACGATGGTGTTGACCGCGCCGATGGCCTGGGCCGTCGCATCAATTTCGTCGAGCAATGGCATCACCGCCAGTTTGTGCGGGATGGTCACGCTCAGACCGCGCAGGTTCCAGCCCAGCTTGCGTGTGTGGGGATGAACGAAATCACGGATGAACGCAGCGGTGCCGTCCACCTCAAGCGGCAAATACACGCCGTCAATGCCCGCCGCCTGCAACGCCGGATTGTGAATCAGCGGCGAGCGCGAATGGCCGATGGGTTGGCCCATGACGCCGAAAATCTGGCTGGCGCGCGTGAGTTGTTTGACGCGATAAAGCTGGTTCAAATCGGCTACGGTGGGCTGGCCCGGCGCGCTCTCGGCTCCGGGTTGCAACGCGCCGAAGGTCAGCAAGGCCCCGCGTGAGAGCGACAAGACGCGCGTGCTCAAGCCGGGCAAGCTCATGCCGAGCGCGATGATGGGTTTGCGGCTTTGCGCATATTCGATCACTTCAAACAGGCGCAAACAATCGCCGATGCAATTGCACTTGGTGGCGAGTTTGACGATGGCGGCGGGCGTCGCGGCCATGCGTTCGTAGCGTTGAATCAAATCATCCGGTGTGCCTTCAAAGTTGTGCCATGAGCAGATGACTTTTTCCCACGGCACGGGCGGCGGTTCAGCAGCAAAGCTCGCCGCCAAATCGAACTCGAAATCGGCCAGCGTGATCGTGGCGGCGACTGCGGCGGGCAGGCTTTGCCAGCAAGCGCGGCGTTCGCCCAGGCTCAAGTCGCGCTGGCCGCCCTGTTCGCGCGGGCGCAAGGTGAACAGCAGCGGCGTATGGTATTGCGCGACGAGCGCGGGCAACTGCGCGAAGACTTCGGCGTGCGCGGCGTCGCTCAGGTAATCAAGCCGCAATTCGATGATGTCGGCGCTAACAGCAGCGGCTGCCAGCGCGGCGAGAAAGGCTGCGGGTTCGCGTTCGGTAATGGGGACGCAAACGAGTTTGCGCGTCAGCAATGGATCAACAGGCGCAGACAATGGCGGCATTAAAAACTCCTGTCTCAGAGATGGCCTCGCGGCCTGGTTTGAATGAGGCGGCACTCTAAAGCAAAACCGGCAGGTCAGCAACGACCTGCCGGTTTGGTTGGTGATGTCAGTCGTAACACGGCCCAATCAATGATTGCCAGGCACCGCCGCGTCGCCCGTTTGCCCCTGCGTTTGGGCCAGCACGCTGCCATCCAGGCTGCACTGCACATACCAGGTCTGATCGCTTGCGCGCCAGACCGTGAGGTCGGCTTTGCCGTCGCCGTCGTAATCGCCCGGCGCGGCTTGATCGTAGTAGGGTGCGGCGCTCGTCCCCCACGTTTGCACGCGATAATCCGCCGTCGCGCTCTGCCAGATGTACCAAGCGCCCGCGCGCCAGATGGCAAAGTCCGTCTTGCCGTCCCCGTCGTAATCCGCCGCCACCGGCACATCCGTCCCCACGCCCCACTGTTTGATGAGGTATTGCCCGTCGCTGCTGCGCTTGACCAGCCAGGTGCCCGTCGCGCGCCGGAAGACCGCCAGGTCGGTCTTGCCGTCGCCGTCATAATCGCCGAGCAACGAGACGTCGCCCGCCGTGCCCCAGCTTTGGGTTTGGGCGATGCGGTTGGCGCCCTCGCCATTGCTCAAGAGCAAGCGCCAGATGCCGTTGTTCGCGCGCAGCACGAAGTCGCTCTTGCCATCGCCGTTGTAATCGGCCATCTGCGCCAGGGCGGCAAAAGCCCCGAAGCCGATGACCAGCGTGTAACTCCGCGACCCTGTGCAGTTGTTCGTTATTGATCGTCGCCCCCGGCAGACTCGCCGGGTTCACCGTGATCGTCGGGCAGACGACCGTCACCGCAAAACTGGCGTTGGTCGTCGCGTTGCAGTTGTCCGTCGCCGTGACCGTTACCGTGTAATTGCCGATGAGCGTTGCGTTCAGCACCGTCACCGCTCCCGTCGCTGTGTTGAGGCTGACCACCAGCCCGCCGTTATTGGGCGAAACGCCTTGCAGCACGAGCGGATTGAGCGTCCCATTGTCGCTCGGCCCCACCGCCGGATTGATGGTCGGCGTGGTGGCGGCCACGACGGTCGCCGCGTTGTAACTGAGCATGGGCGGCATGTTTGGCGTCACCGTGACGGTCAACGTGCCCGTACCCGTCGCACTCTGGTTGTCGGTCACGACGAGCGCAAAGGTCGCCGTCGCCGCCGCGCAAGTCGTAGCGATATTGGCCGTCACCGCGCCCGACGGTTGAATCGCCACATTGCTGACGGTCACACCTTTGCTCGACGCCGTCGTCGGGTTGCCGTTGATCGCGATGCCCAGCGTATTGACCGGCTGGTCGGGATCCGCCGCCGTCCCGATCGTGAAGCTCGCCGCACTGCTGCCCGCCTTGACCGACACATTGTCACTCGTGCTCGTCGGCGGCGTGTTCGTCACGATGGTGTAGCTGCGCAAACTGGCGCAACCGGCGGCATCCATTGCGTTGATGGTGAACGTGAAGCTGCCGCCTGCATTCGGCATTCCGGCGAGTTAACCCTGGGAACTGCGCGTCAACCCGCCGGGCAACGCGCCGCCCGCCACGCTGAACGTGTACGGCGCACTGCCGCCCGTGGCGCTGAGCGTTTGATTGTAGCTCGCGCCCACGGGCGCATTGGGGAGTGTGGCGGGATTGACCGTCAGCCCCGGACAATTCACGAGCAAGGTGGCCGCCGCCGCCGTTTGTGTGCCGCACGCGCCGCTGACGGCCACGTCATAGCTGCCCGCATCACCAAGCACCAGGCTATTGATCGTGAAACTGCTGCCCGTCGCGCCGCCGATAGAGTTGCCACCCTTGCGCCATTGATACATCAGGTCTGTACCCATCGCCGCCACGCTGAACGTGACTGGCGCGCCGGGGCAGACCGTCGCGCTTTGTGGCGGCATGTTGATGACGGGCCTGGCGCAGGCATTGGTTAGCGCGAAGTTGATGGAGGCGGCTCCGCTGGCGCTGGCCGCGACGTTGTAAGCACCGTTGACGCTGTTGGCCGTCAGCGTGCCAGTAGTGGCGACGCCGCTGTTAATCGTGGGGTAGTGGCTCAACGGGGTGAGAGGTGAGAGTCTCGCCCGTAGGTCACGAAGAATATCAACTGTTACCACTGCGGCAGCGAAAAGATCGTCAAGCACGGCCTGACGAAAGATGGCAAGCAGCGTTACTGGTGTCACGACTG